>JAYZAC010000107.1:0-4458 GCA_036339875.1 bacterium
GGTTTTGCTGAATACCTCCACAAGAAGATTAGGCAGCAATGGGGAATTCAGGAAGATTTGAGCTTTAAGCAGCTCGTGCAAACTAAGTACCAAGGTATTCGCTTAAGTTTTGGATACCCAGCATGTCCTAATCTAGATGATCAGCAGGTGATTTTCGATTTATTGAAACCTCAGGAGCAAGGTATCTCTCTTACTGAAAGTATGATGATGGAACCTGAAGGTAGTGTTAGCGCATTGGTATTTTCTCACCCACAGGCTAAGTATTTTAGTGTGGAGGAATAAATGCCTCACAATAGAATTTGTGAGCTTTTAAGGATTCGCTATCCAATTATTCAAGGTGGGATGGTTTGGACCTCTGGATGGAAATTAGCCTCTGCGGTTAGCAATGCTGGCGGTCTTGGTCTAATTGGTTCGGGTTCAATGAACCCAGATTTACTGCGTGAGCATATTAGAAAGTGTAAGGCTGCCACCAAAAAGTCCTACGGCGTTAATATACCTCTTTTATACAAGCATACTGAAGAATATATACCTATCATCATTGAAGAAAAAGTCCCCATCGTGGTTTCCTCTGCAGGCAGTCCAAAGAAATATTGCGGTGTATTGAAAGAAGCCGGAATAATCGTTGGACATGTTGTGCCTTCAGCAAAACTTGCGAAAAAATGCGAGGCAGCTGGTGTCGATTTTGTGATTGCCGAAGGTTTTGAGGCGGGAGGTCATAATGGTATTGACGAGATTACTAGTTTGAGTCTTATACCGCAGGTTGCAGAGTCGCTTAAGATTCCTTTCCTGGCAGCAGGCGGAATTGGTACGGGAGCTCAAATTTATGCAGCAATGATTCTGGGAGCCGATGGAGTTCAAATTGGTACTCGCTTTGCCAGTACTCAAGAAGCTTCATGTCATGAAAACTTTAAACATCGAATCGTTAATGCAGCTGAAAACGATACAATTTTAACCTTGAAAGAGCTTGTTCCAGTTCGTTTGTCTAAAAATGAATTCTACCAACAGATTGTTGAGCTTAAGAATAGAGGAGAAGATACTCCCGAAAACCTCAGTAAAGTTTTAGGTAGAGGTCGAGCTAAAAAGGGAATTTTTGAAGGAGATATGGTAGAAGGTGAGCTAGAGTTTGGACAGGTGAGTGGATTAATTAACGATATTCCGACGGTATCTGATTTGGTCAAAACTTTAATCCTTCAATTTAATCGGGCTCGTCAGAAAGGATCAGAGATCCAATTCTAACGAAACCTAATTTGAAATTGCTGTGTTGGATTAATCAGACTAGAGTCTTCAGATCCTCGAGAACTTGAGCAGCATGTCCTTTAACTTTTACTTTATCGTATCGTTTGATTACAGTTCCTTGCGGATTAACCACGAAGGTTGTTCGTACAATACCCATAAACTCTTTACCCATGAATTTCTTGAGTTGCCACACTCCAAATGCTTCAACAGCGTCTTGTTCTTCATCACTAACGAGTGGAAATGGGATTTCGAGTTTTTGCTCGAATTTTTCGTGTAGCTTCATTGAGTTGTGATTGAAGCCAACAATTTCGCAATTTAAATTCTTGAATTCTTGATATAATTCACAAAAATCGTTAGTTTCTGTGGTGCAGCCAGGAGTGTTATCTTTAGGGTAGAAATAGATTACGGCATATTTACCTTCTAAGTCCTTGTTAGATAAAGTTCCAGCCTGAGTAGCTGGTAGTTGAAATTCAGGAATTTTTTGTTCTAATTCAATCATTATTTTTCTCCTTAGAAAATATCTCTTAATTGTACATAATAAGGGCTTTCTTGGTTTATAATAGTTGCCTCATGAAACTTTTCCCAGATTTACATTCATTACAACCAGGTAGTTTGGTGGGCTACAATTTATCCAAGGGTCCGGCCCTGGGTATAATCACAGAAGCCCGTCAAGGTTCTGTGAGAGTTTTCATTAAAAATCAAAAGGAATTTAGGATCAAGTCTTCGTCCATTTTTGTGGAATCTGAATCAGTAGACTTAGACTTAAATCCTAAACAGTGGGTTCAAATTCTTCAAACTAGTGAGGAACTTGTCAAGGGAAGACAAGCCGACGTAGATCTTGCTTTATTGCACGAATTGTTATTGGAAGACCAGGCTAGAGATTATTCATTTGAAGAACTTCTACAATTAATTTATTCAAATGATGAATTTGATTTGCCTCAAGTATTGGGTTTTGCGAGAGCTTTGTGCGAAGACGCTTGTTTTTTTAGAAAACGGAAAGGGACGTTTTTCCCAAATCCAACTGAAAGTGTTGAGGAGTTTCATAGACAACGGGAACTCATGATTCTTAGACAAAAAAAGGATGAGTATTGTCTTAATTTTTTACAAACAGGAGATATTCAGTATTTGAATTGTAGCGATGCGGATGCATCTGAGGTTCGTGATGAACTTAGAGACCTTGCTATTCACTGGGATAAAAGTAGTCAATACATGAGGCGCCGAGAATTATTACGGCAGGCAAATATACTTGATCGTTATCAATTACGAGAGTTGCTCATAAGAGTGAACTTATTTGATAAAGATTATCCATTTGAATTAGAAGAAGTTGGGTATCCTCGTCAATTCAGTGATCATTTCTGTAAGTATATCTCTTACGATGCTCCAAAGCCAAAATCTCCATCCACAGAACGTGACTTAAGAGATTTATATACTATTACTGTGGATGGCCCTGATACGCTCGATCGTGATGACGCAGTTTCATTTGATGGAGAATATTTTTATGTTCATATTTCTAATGTAGCCGCTTTGGTTGGACATGACACAAGAGTAGTCAAAGAAATTCGAAGACGTTTGAGTAGTCTCTATTTACCAGATGGAACATTGGGAATGTTTCCAGATCATCTTTCCTTGCAAAAACTTAGTCTTGATCAGAACCAAGAACGAGCGGCTATGACCGTGAAATTTAGGTTTGTAGAAAAAGAAGGTGATAAGTATCCAGAGTTTGAGGTTTTTGCAAGTCGAATAAAAGTCGACGAGAACCTAACTTATGAACAAATGGATGCTCGGTATGATGATTTCGCAGCATACTTCAATTTAGTACCACAACTTAGACAGGCTAGACTAGATCGAGGTGCGATTGCGTTTAATCAGTCCGAATTTAAGATCCAAGTTATTAATGGTCAAATAAAATTATTGAAAAAAAGATCTTATGAATCACAAGCAGTGATAGCTGAGTTGAGTATATTAACTAATTCTTTATTTGCTAAATTCGCTTGGGAGAATCAAATTCCAATTTTATTTCGCTGTCAGGATGGTGACAAAAAAAAGGTACAGACTTCACCATTTTATTCTGCCCGTATAGAAAATTTTTACCAATATTATAAGCTTAAGCGTAATTGGGGTAGAACTCGATGGTCGACTGAAAATACAGCTCATTTTAGTTTAGGTTTGAAATACTATTCCCAGCTCACATCTCCAATTCGTAGATATGTAGATTTCATAAATCAGCGACAAATTCTGAATTATTTTGAAAATGAATCTTATTTAACACCTGAAGAGTTAGAAGATGAGTGTTTGCAAATTGGTTCAGGTTTGTTTGAAGTGCAGGGTCTTCAAATGAGACGTCATAAACATTTTATTCTTCGTTACTTAGATCAAAGATCTGATGCCTACATTGATCAACCAATGTATTTAAGGGCTATTGTGCTTGATAAAGGTATGGATTGGGTAACATTTCAGCTGTCTGATTTCGAACAAGTTTTTCGATTTAAGCAGTCTACTAAAGATCTAAAAGAAGGAAGTTTATGCAGAATGAGGCTAGATAGAATTTGTTGCGTTAGGCATGAATTATTCGGAAGATTAGAAAGCCTACCTCAAAATCATAAAACAGAATTTTTTGATTTAGATAGTTGATCTAGAGATTTATGATTTGAGATCAATCTAAGTCGAGCTTAGAATCTTATCAACAATATTTGTAGTTGAACGTCCTTCAATTAGGCTGAGACTTCTTACTACACCGCCGTTTTTGATAACCGTATCAGACCCAACAATGTCATCTACAGACCAATCACCACCTTTTACTAATACTTGTGGATTAATTGCTTCAATTAGCTTCAAGGGTGTTTCGTCATCGAATAGAACTACAGCATCCACAACTGTTAAATAACATAACATTTCTGCTCTTTCATTCTCAGGTACAATTGGTCTGGTAGGTCCTTTTAAGTTTCGTACAGAATTGTCCGTATTGAGTCCTACTACTAACAAATCACCTAGGCTAGCGGCCTCTTTCAAATACCTTGCATGACCCACATGCAAAATATCAAAGCATCCATTAGTAAAAACTGTTTTTTTTGCTTTCATAGCATCAATAAGAAGATTTAAGTTATCGGTACCAAAATTTAAGATCATCTAATATCCACCCATCCAGCTCATAATAAAATACGAACATTGAAAATAAATAAGTAAACCGCAAACATCAATAAATGTAGTCACTAAAGGTCCTGA
>JAYZAC010000108.1:0-13139 GCA_036339875.1 bacterium
GGAGAGGCTTATGGCTCAAGCATATGTGCCTAGTTTAGATGTTTTAGAAAATACGGTTATTCGGCGAGAGCGTCGTTTGCCTCTAAAGGGTACTACGAATGTAAAGCTTGGTGATTTAGTGCAGCAAGAGACCGTGGTTGCCTCAACTGAGTTACCTGGAAAGCCAGTTCCAATTAGTGCTGCAGTCAAATTGGGCGTCCCTCCCAATGAATTACAAGAATGTATGCTCAAACAAGCTGGAGATGATATATCTCAGGATGAGCAAATAGGATTGGCCTACAGTTTTTTTGGTTTGTTCAAAACTCCTCTGATTTCGCCGATCCGCGGAACAATTGATTCTATTTCGAATATATCAGGTCAAATAATTTTACGAGAGGCACCGGTTCCTGTGCAGGTAAATGGTTATATTTCAGGAAAGATCATTGATGTGGAGGAAGGAGAGGCTGTTACCGTCGAAACAAATGCAGCATTGGTTCAAGGGATTTTTGGAATAGGAGGAGAAAAGGTAGGTGAATTAGTTAAAGTTGTAGCAAATAGAGATACTATTCTTACTCCGGATCACGTTTCGGCAGATCATAAAGATAAAATTTTAATTGCTGGAAATTTAATGACGCACGAAGCCATAAATAAAGCTCACGATGTGGGTGTTTTGGGAATTATTGGTGGTGGTATCAATGATCAAGACCTTAAAGTCATTCTAGGTTATGATCTTGGTGTAGCCATTACTGGAAATGAGGTTGGGCCTACACTAGTGGTCACAGAAGGTTTCGGGAATATTTCGATGGGAGAGCGTACATTTGATTTGCTGTGCTCTCATGAAGGACGTAAAGCCTCGATCAATGGTGCAACACAGATTCGAGCAGGCGTGATACGTCCTGAAGTTATAATACCCTTAGATAATACTACCTCTAAAAAGAATTTAACTACAGCTTCAGAGGGTAAAGTTATGGCTGTTGGAAGTAAAATCCGTATCATCCGTGATCCTAATTTTGGAGCAGTGGCCGAAATAATTGCTTTACCTCATGAACAAACTTTAATTCCTACGGGTGCTCACGTTCGTGTTGCGACTATAAAGCTTGAGGATGGAACGCAGTATGATATTCCGCGAGCTAATATTGAGATTCTTTAGGTTCCAATAGCTGAAAATGTAACTCTGAAGCTAGTTGTTCACTATCTTTAAATAGAATCTTATATTTACCAGCTGGCAGGTCGGTAGTTTTGATTATTACAGAGCCTTGCTTTCCTTTAGAGCAGACTTCTGATATCCGATTGGATTTAGGATAAGGGACTAGAGACATCGAAAAACATAAATTAGGTTTATCAGTTTGCCAGCGAAGTGCTATAGAATCTTTGGTATTAAAAACTTGTGTCTCTAAGTAGTTCTGCCTAGGATTAGCAGCGATTAGCCACATGATCGGAGTAGTAGCATCAGGAATAAATTGATTCCAAACACCATTATTTAAGCCTCTTAGCTTAGCTTGGTTTAGCTGAGATTCCTCACTATCTAAGTAGATTCTTAGTTCAGGATTCAAAGCTTTAATACTTGAAAAAATACTGAAAAACCTCCACTCATCATCTGGTAAATTATGTAGATCCTTATTCCATTTGGGCCAGTTTACTGTGGGAACTTGTTTTTCTAGCCATTTAAGGTGTTTAGGATGCATTAATCTATGCAAAGCAACCGCTGCTAATTGTGACTGATGAAGTTGCACTGATAGGATATTATCTTTAGCTATAAACAGACTAGGAGTTCCTTGTTTACTGAGCTGAATCGCTTGTGAAATTCGACTTTTATCAAATTGGCTGTATTTTGGAAAAGGGTCGCTAGGTAAGACAAAGTAGAGTATCCAAGCCGATAGTAGAAAAGTTTTTCTAAGATTAGCAGATAAGATGTCGAAAATTTGAGATAGACAAGCGATTGTAAGAACGCTAGGAAGTGCCAGATAGGTCCATAGATCATTAATAGCGTAAAAAGGCAATAATACGCATTGAGAGAAGAGTAGAGCAAACAAAAAGAAACACTTCTGTTTAGCTATTCCAAGCACAAAGACACCGAGAAGAATTAATCCGAATATAGGAGGAATTGAGTAGACTATAGAGTCGAATAATCTATATAATTGTTGTGAGTTGGGCCAAGTTAAATACACTTGGGCATAATTGCTAGCGCTGGCAAAATCTATCAAATCAGACAAATTTCCTAGTTCATACCATTGATTTCTCAGCTCGGGTTGTGTTCCAAACCAATATAAATAAACAAAATTATAGATCACGGGTACAAGAAAGACTGGTAATGAATAGAGTTGCTTTAGGCCTTGTGTGCGGCATCCATATATAATTAAAATGATACAGAAAAATAAGCTTGAACTATGGTGAATAGCTAGTAGGCCTATTACAAAATAAAAAATATTAGATTTATCAGATTTATCGTACAAAGATATTGCAAGGCAAGCTAAAAAAACTTGTAACGCATAGACTTCAAGATTTGTAGCAGCATAGACAAAAGGCTTAAAGAGAAGTAAGGACGCTACTCCAAACCAAGTTGCCAGTTGTGACCATTTGAATTTTGTTTTTAATAATTCTATAGATATGACTAGTAGTGTAATCTGAAATAATAAAAGTATGGTTAGTTGAATTTGTTTTCCAACAGGAAAGCATTCAAGTAAAGCATGATTTATGCTGAGATATATTGAATATCCGGGTGGATGAGCAATTCCGCCTTGTTGCAGTGTTAACCATAATTCAATTGAGTCTGGATCTCTTAGAATGAAATCGCATTGTGAGATTAGACCAATTAATAAAGCAAGTGAAGGAAGCCATTTTAGTAAGTACATTTGCATAGCATTTGCACTTTACCAAATTTATTTGTAAGAGTTTAAAATAAAAAGAAGCCCTCACTATGTAAATGAGTGAGGGCTTCAAACTATTTATAATTAATTGATTATAAATTCAGAATAGTTGGATAGCTTACAACTCCAGATTTGGTCTCAATAATTAAATGTAATGTAGTCATTCTATCAGCAGTTTTCTTACCTTTGATAGTTAAAAATCTTGTATCGCGATCTAGTTGAAAGCTGTCTTCTTCCAACTGAACTCCTTCGGCGAAAATCTTAAGCTTTGATTCCTCGATATCTCCCATACTTCTTACATTGATTTTCAAACTAAAATTATTACCTGATACAGCTCGAGATACTTCTCTCACCGCAACGATGGACTTACCACGAAGACGACTCGGAAGATTACGCAATTTACGCATTAACTTTTCTTCCCGACCTTTGATTTCGGAAGCAAGTCTTCGAACCTCGTCCTGATTATTTAGAAGCAACTGAACTTCAAGTTCACTTCGCAACAAGCTGTTTTCTCCCATTTCTAAAATGGTATTGTCCGAATTATCCTGAGTTGCCAAAATAGCCATTTCTTGATCAGTTAAGATTGCTTCGTAACTCTCCTCGCTACGCATATATTTCTCGAGTACCTCTAAGTGATTCTGATTATTTAGACTAATTCCTCCTTCGAAGCTCGCTAATTGATCAACAAAGCTCTGATGGGCTCTTTCGGTACGTTCTTGAAGTATCACTATATTGTGTACATGACTAGCGCTTCCCAAAGTTTCAGGAGTTATAGTTGACTCCTTGTATGGTGTGAAAGCAGCGTCTATACCAGCAGGTACCTTGCTCGGAATACCGTACAGTGTCTTGGTTGACTTATAGATACTATGACCGAGAAGGCCAGTACCAGTGGCCGTACCTAGAATAGCAAAAACTTTAGAAATATTTGTAGGATCTATAACTGACGTTAAACCAGCTAATTGAGTAACCCATTTTGCAATTTGTACGTACTCACGTTTTTGTAGGGTGTGAGCATGAACACTATTGATTTCTTGCAAAATCGGAGCAAGTTGCTCTCGTACAGCATCTTGGGCGACATCAACATCATAGCTAGTCTCTAATGCTTTAGATTTATCAGCAAGATAAGCTACATTTTTCTGACCAACATCAACTAGTCCGATACGAGGAAAACTCATTAGTGCGTATTTGCCTGCGGTTTTTACTGCAAAGAGTTTTAGTGCATCTTCGTGGTCATATTCAACATTGATATCTTTAGTATTTGCATAGATACCTGTGATCACAGATGTAGCTATGGGTACTATTGTGTTGTATGGAGGTCGCAATTTTACACTGATTAAAGAAACAACTTTATTCAAAATTTGAATAATTTTAGCTTGAATCTTCTTGAGGACTTTTTCTCCCAGTATTCCAATGATCCCACCCTTTGTAATTACAGGCTTTAGAAGTGATGAGGCTGTTTCTCTAGCCGAGAAGAAAAACCTTACCAAGTCCAGAATACACATAGCTGTATCCTCTGCCATTACTAAGCCTTCATTGTAAGTACTCAGAATAACGGATTGAGCTAAAGCCATTCGACGTAATGGTTCTTTATATTTATCATTTCCGTCTTGCTGCCATCCATCAAGTATATTTTCTAGCTCGCTTACATCGTAATCTTTAATTGCAAAACCATCCGGCAATGGTAAATGTGGAAAGCCTCGAGCTATTTCTAGAAGTTTCCATATTTTAAGGATCTGACCTTCAATTACTTTTGGGTCAATTTGAAGGTGAGAAAGATTATGAGTTCCTTCTTTTGCCTTACTTACCAAATAGTCAATATTGTCATGGGCATCGTCTTTATCATCTGCTTGAATCGTTTTTGATCCCATGTTTACAGAGAACTGTTCCATTAACTCCGGATTATTGACGGAGTTGAAAAGGCGGAACTGATAGCCTCTTAGGAATTGACGAAACTCAGGTGCAATTTTGTTTCGAGTTTCTTCTTCTAAATTTAGGAATTCTTTCTGCAATGTATCCAGTAGGTTAGGATACTGCATTAGTTTCTTCATAAATTGTTCATCACTACTAGCCCACTCATCGAGAAGACTTAGGCTTGCGGGCTTAGCAGTTTCGAATTCGACATTGTACTTAAGTTCACCACCCAGAGTAGAAATTGGAATTAAAGTAAATTCTTCAACTCCCTCTAAATTCTCTGTCCAGCTGGCATCGTTTTTACTATCTAACTCAACGTTACTTACTACTTTTTTACCATCAGTGTAGCGTAAAAATTTCTTTAATAGAAAGCGCTTATCTTTTCCAACCCAACCTTTATTCTGTCCATTGAATTTTATTGTCACACTATCGACAGTTGACATTCCTAAAGTTTGAAAGGAGTAAACGGGAATCATTCCACTTAGCTCGGCGATATCAGATTTCAGTGTGTAGTTCACTTGAGTTACCCTAACACCAGCGCCTCTGAAAGGACCCACTTCGACAAAGTGTCGACCCTGTTCGTCAGTGGTAGTTGGCATCTTTACATATTGACCATCGATTTCAGCTTGATTAGGGATATAAGCTTGCGGAGGTAATTGACCTTCGTTAATATTCCAACTTACAGTACCAGGAAACTCCGCGAAAATTTTGATCTTGTCTACAAGAGTAGGATTCACGGGCTCACTAGCAACGCGAGGAGTCATTCTAATAAAGTCAGCACCACGTTGATTAACTTTTCCTTCCATAGAAGACGGAAGTGCATCAAATGCATAGACAGACGTAGGTTGAACCTGCATAGGCAAAGTACGATCATAGCCATATTGACCATTATCAAGATCCCAATCATTTACATAGTTGGCTACGAGGAAATCAGGAACAATCTCATCGATTGTAAAGTCATATCCATTAGCAGCCAATACTTCATCCATTGACTCAATTGATTGCTTTGGACTCTGTACAATTTCACTGAAAACCTTAGCAACTGTTTCCATATCCCCTAGTTTCTTGGAGAGTAGATAATACATAAACAAGTAGACATTTCCGTAGTCGTCCAATCCATTATTGAACTCATCTAATTGGGTATCTGGTTGCTGGATAAAAGATAGGATTTGTGGAGCATGGCCGTAGTTGTTAACGTAAAATGCGATCTGGCTCATAGCTTCATTTAACCAAAGCTTTTCTCGTTTATCATAGTTGTGATGGATCATGTGTTGGAATTCATGAGCAAGAATTCCAAGATAATCAGGTCGTGTAGGATCTCCGGGAAAAACATCCATGTAGAACATTTCTCTCTCATTACTGAATTGCCACAACTCAGAACTGTAAGTGTCCAGAGGTGAAAAATAGCCCGCCACATAACCTCTGCCTGGCTCCCATCCATCCTGGATGTCTAGAAACAAAAGTGTGATTCTCTTATCAAAATCAATTCCAGGACTAGCTTCAGAACCGAAAAATTTATGGTTTGTGTCATAAATTTGATTGTCGAATTGATCTGCCAAGTTTTGAATCGTTTCTTTGGATACTCGACTCTCCTGCTCCAGTTCTAAGTAAATATAGCAATGCTTGCCTATGTGTTGAAGGGTTGCTTGAATTTCAGTCGGTTGATTGGTAGCAACATTCATTGTCCAGAATGTTTTAATGTCACCGGCGCGAGGAGCTACTTGAAGCTGTTTTCGAGCGACAGGTTGTGGTGCGCCATGTTCTTGCATTAACTCTTGAAACTTATCTTGCGCCCACTGATAACCCATGATCGCAGTGTTTTTCTGGTTAGCAGCAGTCGGATGCAAAGCCACCGCAAAAACCATCAATAATGTAAAGATCCTCATTCTATATCCTTTCCGAATCACTTTTTCCAACAACATCTATCTTTGGTAAATACACCAAAACCTTTATATACGTAGGTAAACCGGACAGTATAAGGACTAAGATTAAACTGTCTAGCCATGTTTTAATTTATTTTTTTTACCATATTTACAATGGCCCATGATTCTACAGTTACTGCACTGAGGTCGTCTAGCTACGCATGTTTTTCTTCCATGTAATATAAGAAGGTGTGAAAGTATAGTCCAGTCAGCCTGTGGAAATAATTTCATTAGTTCTTTTTCAATTTTTTCTGGGGTCTTGTTTTTGGCAATTCCCAAAAGTTGAGTAATACGACTAACATGGGTATCCACAACAATACCTTCATTTATATTGAATATATTACCTAATACGACGTTAGCAGTTTTACGACCCACACCACCCAATTCAATTAGATCTTCCATTTTGGATGGGACTTGTCCGTTATGTTTTTCAACTAATGTCTTACAGCATTTGATTATATTTTTTGCTTTTGATCGATAAAGTCCGATTCTTTTAATATCAAATTCAAGCTCTTCTAACTCACTAGAGGCATATGCTTCAGCATTCGGATATTTTTTGAATAAATTGGGTGTTACTCTATTTACCATTGCATCTGTGCATTGTGCAGAAAGAATGGTTGCAATAAGTAATTCTAAAGCGTTTGAGTGAGTAAGTTCACATGAAGCATCGGGAAACTCCTCTAATAGGCTCATGTATATGGTACTTGATCGTTCTAGTAACGCTTTTTTCGACTCTCTTGGCATAGGATTAATTCGGTGTATAAATTATCATTAATCTGTCTGATTTTATCGCTAATTAGGTGTTTAAAAGGAAAAACTATACTCTCGGCTATGATGTAGTATATTAGTTAAATGTTAACAATTCCAATGGATATAATCCTAGCAAGTTGGTCTCTGACTGTCGCGGCAGCTCCCTATTTATTGGGTGGGTTTGCAATAGCCGGTGTTATGAAGGCATTGCTACCTGATAAACTTGTGGTGAATGTATTGGGGAAGAAAGATATATCTTCCGTAGCCAAAGCAGCTCTTATTGGAGCTCCATTGCCCCTCTGTTCTTGTGGGGTAGTACCTGTCGTTCAAGGTATTCACAGGCAAGGTGCTTCTAGAGGCGCGTCAATAAGCTTTTTAGTATCTACTCCTGAAACAGGGGCAGATTCTGTTGCTATGACTTATGCCATGATGGGATGGCCTTTAGCCGTAATCCGACCCATAGCGGCAGTCATTACAGCTTTCATTGCAGGTCTTGTGGAAATTTTGTTTGGGGAACCGGGAAATTCTGAAATTACAGAAAACAAAAGTTGTTGCCCAAGTAAGGCCTCTGCTGAATCAGAATGCAGCTCGTCTCAAACGGTTCCGGTGAGTTTTTTGATTCGTCTCAAAAATGGAATGCGATATGCATATGTTGATCTAATGCGCGATATAAGTAAGAACTTATTGATTGGATTTCTTCTCGGGGGTTTGATAACTCATTTTGTGACTATTTCCTTTTTAGAAAGCTATTTTTCAGGATCTTTGCTGGGAATGTTAGGTATGATCGTATTTGCGACTCCACTTTATATTTGTGCAGCGGCTTCGACACCGGTGGCTGCAGCATTTATGATGAAAGGGATGAGTGCTGGTACCGCTTTGGTTTTTTTAATGGCGGGACCGGCAACGAATATTGCCTCTTTAAGTGTGTTAACTAAAATCTTTGGTAAACGTAGTATTTTACTTTACGTGATAGTGATTTTGATTTGCTCCTTATGCTTCGGCTTATTTTTTGATTGGCTGGTTGCAAACTATAAACTACCAATGAATGTGGTCACGAATCATCATCATGAAAATAGCGGTGTTGTTTCTCAGTTTTGTGCGGTCGTCCTTTTGGCAAGCATCACATATCACACGCTTAAAACGAAATAGATAAAGCTTTTTAGTTAAGGCTTGCCTATTTATCGGGCTCAATAAACTACAAACCAAAAGACCTCTGAGTTATAATCTAGCTCCATTAATTTAATTAAACTGGCGTAATCATAACATCAGGTATATTTCATGGCCAAAATTGATCAATGCCTACAGAAAATGTTGGAGCTCGGTGCTTCAGACTTACATTTGCATGTGGATTATCCACTTACTTATCGCATAGATGGCGAACTAAAGCAGATTGGTAAGGCAGTCAACAATAAGCAGATTATTTTTTTATTAGGCGAAATTCTCAACACGGAACAAAAGAGATTATTAAACAACGGTCGAGAGGTTGATTTTGCATATCAATTAGATTCAGTTGGTCGATTTCGAGGAAATATTTTTCTGCAAGATGGAAAGTTTGGAGGTGTCTTTAGATTAATTCCCTCAGGCTTGAAAAGCTTCGAGGAAATAGGTGCCCCTAGTGTGTTCAAGAAATTAGTACAATCGAAAAGTGGTTTAATTCTGGTGACTGGCCCCACTGGAAGTGGTAAATCGACAACTATGGCCACAATGATAAATGAGATTAATAAAACGCGTTATGGCCATATATTGACGCTCGAGGACCCCGTTGAGTTCACCCATGAGGATAACCGATGTATGATTACTCATAAGGAGATCGGTCAAGATATTCCAACTTTCAATGAAGGTCTAAAGGCAGCTTTCAAAGAGAATGTCGATGTGGTGTTAGTAGGAGAAATCCGTGATGCAGAAAGTATGCAAAGTGCACTAAATCTTGCGGAATCTGGAGTTTTGGTATTGGCTACCTTACATACATTAGATGCTTCTAATACAGTAAAACGAGTTGTATCTTTCTTCAAAGACCAGATGAGACAGATGGTTAGAGTTAGATTTGCACAAAATATTAATGCTATTCTGTCAATGAGGTTGTTGCCTTCATTAGGCGGAGGTAGGGTGGCAATGTATGAAGTAATGATCGCCAATCAAGGGATTAGAAATCTAATTAAGGATGCTAAAGATCATCAAATTCAATCGGCTCTACAACAGGGTAAATCTGAAGGTATGAAGACTTTTAATATGAGTCTTAACGAACTTTTATCGCAAAAGAAGATATCTAAAGATGTTGCGGATATGCATGGTAGAACGACAGGTAACAAGTGACAGACACTATTCTTGATCAATTTAAGTTGCTCTTGTCAAAAGCCTATGCTGCTCATGCGACGGATGTGCATATTAGATCATGCGGTCCATTAAGAGTAAGAATTGCAGGAGACCTCAAAGAAGACTCTAGATTTACTTTTGACACAAGTCAGTTACACAAGATCGTTACCGAATTGGTTACGGAGGAAAATCGTAAAAGATTAGTCAAATATAAGACCACAGAGGGAATGTTTGAGGTAAATCATAATATTAAATGCCGCTACAAGTTTTCCTATGATAGGGGAAAGATGTATTTGATTTGTCGCTTACTACCAGGGAATATTCGTACTTGGGAAAACTTGAATATACCATCATTAGCGTTACAATTTCTCAACAAGAAACAGGGTTTGATTCTAATCTCTGGGCCATTAAGTAGTGGCAAAACATCTACCATGACGAGTTTTGCAGCCTACCTTAATAATTATCGAAGAGAGCACATAATTTTAATTGATGAGATTATTGAGCATAAGTTAAAAAGTAATAAAAGTATTGTTAATTTGCGACAATTGGGGAGTGATACGCGCTCCTATACTACGGCCCTAAAATATGCTCTGAGAGAAGATCCAGATATTATCGTAATAGGAGAAATTAATAGTGCAGAAAGTGCCGAAATAGCGATAAATATAGCTGAAACTGGACACCTTGTTATAGCTGGTGTTTCCACAATAGGAAGTCTCAATACTATGATGAGAGTTCTAAATTGTTTTCCTGCTAACCAATTAGAGAATGCACGTTTAAAATTATCATCGTATTTAATAGGTATAATATCCCAAGTATTAGTACCCAGTTTAGATCACACTACTATGATTCCTTTATTTGAGGTAATGACAATTACTTCCTCCGTACAAAATAATATTCGTGGAGAAAGGATGAATCAGTTACAAGCTGAATTTTCCAGAAGTGTTAAAGGTGTTTCTATTACATTTGAGGATTATGCTAAGGAACAACAGGTTGCAGGGTTAATTTCGGAAGATAATTACTTAAGTAGCATAATTAGAGACTAAACTCTGTTTTGTCGTATTCTGGTATGGAGAAATTTATGATTAATGAAGAATTTTCTGATGGAGAAAGTCGCAGACTTTTATATGTGAAACCCGGGTTTCAAAGAAAAATGATGATTATAATAATCTTAGTAGTAATCATTGCGGTTAATATTGTAGGTGTACTGTGTTACGGATTTATCTCAAGTACTTTACAGAGTGAGCTCTTAGATCCATCAGTTAGTCAATTGAATCCTGGTCAAGTTCCTTTGCTTCAACAAAGATTATTTGAATATATTTTCCCCAAAGTATTGATTGCCGAACTTGCAACCATACTCGTTCTAGCATTTTTTGCTCTTAGATTAACTCATCAAATTGCGGGTCCTGTTTATCGATTAGAGCAGAACATGCTTAAAATGGCTCAAGGAGATTTCAAGTTGCGGACCGTGCTCAGAAATCGGGATGAATTTAATGAACTAGCTGAGGCACTAAATACATTAGGACAGTCTTACTCGAGGCGAATAGATAGGATCTCTGATCAAATCTCTTTACTAGAATATACAGATTTAACAGCTGAACAGAAACAGGCTCTAAAAATAATTAAGGATAACCTTCATACTGAACAATAGGAGTAGAGAGTGCAGAGAATTCTTTCGCCCCATAAATTTAAATGGTTTTTAGCGTTCGTTGTACTGCCATTTTTAGTCCTATTTATTGGTTGTTTCAGTAATCCAGATGTTCTGTACTTGAAGGCCGTAAAGTTAATTGAAAAGAATAAACTTGCTCGCGCTGAAAAATTATTATTTAAGGTACTCAGGATGAAAAAGAACCATCCTGATGCGCAGTATTCACTCGGTGTAATTTACATGAAACAGGAGCGCTATTCGGATTCTATTTCAAGATTTAAGGAGGTGCTATCTCTCAACTCTGTTGATGTTGATGCCTTAACAAACTTAGGGGTAATTTACGCCCGTATGAATAAACTAGAGTTGGCGGCGGAAAAATATGAAGAAGCTGTAAGGATAAGCCCAGGAAATAATACAATTTTATTAAATTTAGCTCGTCTACATGTGAAGCAAAAGAAATATAGAGAAGCTCGCTTATTGTATGAAAATATTTTGAGAGCGCAGCCAAATCTATTTTCTGCGAATAAGGAATTAGGGTTTATTTACAAAGCAGAGGGTCGATCCGCAGATGCTATTAGTCAGTTTTCTCGTGCATCTAAGTTGCAGCCAAAAGACCACGAGGTTTTGTTTGAATTAGGACATTTATACTTCAGAAGAGGTAAAAACAATACTGCATCCAAGTATTATTTGAAGGCTATATCGATTAAGGAAGAATCTATTTATTATGCTGCTCTTGCCAATCTGTATGAAAATACTGGACAGGTAGAA
The DNA here is from genome assembly GCA_036339875.1 of bacterium. GTDB lineage: Bacteria > Muiribacteriota > UBA6191 > UBA6191 > UBA6191 > JAYZAC01. The sequence goes on from JAYZAC010000108.1 coordinate 12,156, forward strand.
GATTGTATCACCGCATATCAAAAATCTTATCAACTTGATAATGATAATTACGAAGCCGTTTTTAGGTTAGCCGTTTTAACCCTTAATAGGGGAGAATTAAAACGAGCCGCTCAATATTTAAAGATTGCTTTGAGGCTAAAATCTAATAAAGGAGAAGTCTATAAGTATTTTGGTGTTCTTTTGCGAAAGCAAAAACAGTTCGATAAATCTAAAGAGGCATTTCTAAAAGCTAAGTTACTAAACAAATATGTACGTGAAATTTATTATCAATTAGGTTTAATTGATCTCGAGTTAAATAATGTCTCCGGGGCGATTGAGAATTTTGAGAGAGAATTAAAAGATTCACCCAGCCATCTTTTAACGGTAACCAAATTAGCGTCTTTGTACTTGGATAATAAACAAGATGAAAAAGCGACTATTTTGATTCGTCGTGCATTGAAAACACACAAAAATGATGGAGAGTTACATAGGTTATTAGGGCAATTTCATCTCTCTAAAGCTGAATTTGAAAAAGAAAATAACGGTTTGTATATAGCATTGGAAGATTATGATGAAGCAATAAAAAGCTTCAAGCAATCGATTCGACTTAACCCCGAACGAACTGATGTACTTGAACTACTTGTAAAGGCATACTCTGGAGCAAAAAGGTTTGCTGTTGCCATTCCCTTTTTCAATAAATTAATCCAGATTAGTCCAGAACGATGGGAGTATTATCCTGATTTGGCTAGAGGTTATCTCGCAAATCAAGAATACGATAAAGCAATTGATATTTTAGGAAAGTATTTAGAGGTAAATAAATCTGATGCCAAAGTTTGGTTTCAACTTGGTAAAATTTATGCTGATAAAGGAGATTTTATCGATGGTATCGAGATTTTTAAAAAAGCTATTTTAATTGAGCCGAATGACCCTAAAAAGAAGCTTTTTCTTGGGATGTTGCAAGCAGAAGTAAACCGTTTTGATGCTGCCCTGAAGACCCTTAGAAAA
>JAYZAC010000109.1:0-34757 GCA_036339875.1 bacterium
ATCAAAATCTCTGGATTTTTGACCCGTTATTTCATCCAAATAAAGCCTCTGACTCATTTCTAACTGAAAGCTGTATACGCGAGGATTCCATTCACCAAAATATTTTGTAATTTGACCCCCCTGAAATGGTTCATTAAGAGATACGCTGAATTTATTCGAGCGTAATTGATTTGCAGCTATATTCAAAAGCTCATGAGGACAAGTCTTTCCGTGCCTATTACCTAGAATAAAATCAGGGAATGGAGATCCAGGAAATCCAGGTAACTCGCTAGAAATACTGTGAGCATCAAATAATAAAACTCTTGAAAAACTGTTTAATAAGTTCTTAATTAATGTTTCAAGAGCGCTGTAATAGGGTTTATAAAATCGCTCGATTCTTCGGTCGATTTCAACTACGTCAGGACTACCATTTTTTTTGTAAATTGAATGACCTCGAAAAGTTTTTACTGGACAAACTAAACTATCCTTACGCTGTCCGGGATACAAAGCTTCCCCACCGGGTAAAGGTCTATTGAGATCAATAACATATCTGCTGAACTTAGCGCGAACTAAACAAATACCAAGATGCGGCGCGAAACTGTATAGATCATCTACAAATAAATCAGTATCAGGTAACTTTAAGCTTTCCGGAGTCATCAACTCAGCAATATAATCAGGAATTTGCTGACCACTGTGTGGAGAATTGATTATAATCGGCACACGGTCTGCTGGAAAGATATCGAAAATCTCATTAGAACTTGGAAGCATAGACTTCCTAAAGGTACCATAGCGGAATGATACAAAAAACTTTTTGTGTAGTCTTAGCAAAGATCATTTTACATATTGGTTTTTGTGGTGCCCAACAAGAAAGCATAGGACTGCATCTTCCAAAATCAGAGTGGATCGGACTTGGCTTTTATCTCAGTAAATATCCTGATAAAAAGGAACCCAACTTTTATAAGTCCTGTTTTGAGGATCCTAATTTTTTCATGCAAGCTAACTACCACAAACTCAATGGAAAACTTTTTACAGCAACTCGATGGTTAAAAAATGGGAATTTGGAGCTCCTTAATAAAAAGAGCCAAAAGATCTATTGCAAAGTTGACTCCGAGGGATATTTTCCGGAACTGATTTTCTACAAAGATATATTGGATATTCGTAAAAACTTTGTAAAGAAAATAGTCTGGACTAGAAAACACTTTATGTACAGCCATAACACCAAAGGCTCGGTAGTCAAATATGATTTACCTAAATTTGCCCCATTAAAAATAACTGCCGTAAATTTAGCACCTAGTAGTCAGGAAGTATCAGTAAGGTTAAGCCTAGAAACTGCTACTGGTTACCCTGGATTTCTTGATGTAAACTACACAGCAATTAATCGCAAACCACCGTATAATGGTCTTCAAAGGTACCTTTATATCAAGAATCCAAAAAAATTATTTAAGATTATTGACACAAACTGGGATTTAATTAAAAAAAGTAAAACAAGCTTGGGAATGAATATGCGAGAAGTGCTAATGAGCCGCGGTAATCCAGTAAATAAGTTTAATGAAGGAAGTGAAACAGTTCTAGTTTATCCATCAGACAACCTCATTAATGAACATTTTATATTTTTCGAAGATCATCTTGTTGAAATTAAACCGGTAAGCGGAGATAGCTTTTGAGTAGTAAAAAATCATATAAAAAACAGCGTCATTTTTATTCCGACTTTGAGAAAAGTGAAAGACGGCAACGTAAAACTAACAGAATTAGAAAAAGTGATACCTGTAGTGTTCGAGACTTGGCATTAAACCATATTGCTGGTTATTTTGATGAAAAAGTAATCCCGAATGATAAGCGATCCGAATTTAGATGGTTACTAAAAATACAAGACAATTGGCCTAATATCTGCGGCCCACTTTTAGCAGGATATTTAAGACCACATAGCTTTTTTCCCGGGAAACTAGTAATCGAAGCCAGCTCGGGCTTGTTTCTAGAGCAGGCCAGATTGATTGAAAAACAGTTTCTGTCACGAGTACAAAAAGTTGTCCCAGAGGCAGAGATCAACCAATTTGAATTCAAAGTTGGTGAATTCGATTATAGCTCGGCTCCAATGAGTAAAATTGATTACTCAAAACGAAAACATCTGAGGGCAAAACGTCTGAGAGACTCAGGATTTTGAACTAAGCAGTCTTTTGTGCCTTAGATTCATCATTTTTAGCTTGGTCCCCTTTCGACTTTTTCGTTCTACTTTCGAATTCAAATCCATATTTCCCATTCGATTTGACATACAAGTAAGCATTAAATTTTTTACCTCGCTTACTAATGAAATCACTCAGAAGTTCGGTTTTACCGTTCTGAAAAAAGCCTAGAGCTTCAGACTCGCTTATTGGACGCTGACAAACTTCGAGTGGTAGTCGACTGATAAATGGTCCATCTCCCAGACTTTTAGGTACTTTCCCCAAAACTTTTGGAAAAACTGGTACTTCAAAATAATAGGCATCTTTCGTACGCCTAAAAGTACCATCCTGATCCATATACTCACTACTAGTAGTCTTTTCTTCCTCTATTGCTTCAGCCTCCTGTAGCTCTTTGGCTGATTTACTACGAATAGTATTAAATTCTCCATTATCGTCTTTTGCTAAGGCTTCAATGGAATTGTCAGCCCCTAAGATCAATTTACCCTTGAAAGGTTTACCATCAAAATAAAGTAATTCAAGCTCTTCCGTAGAACCCTGGTCGATTAAGTCCTGCAATGTTCCACGATCTATATACCGACCATAATATTCCTTGTGAATCATAAATTTTTCATTATCTATATCTACGTATCCCGGTAATATCTCTTTGAATTTGCGGCCTGACTTACTGCATTCCACCAAAGGCTCTTCTTGATACAATTCTTCGTACTGAAAATCACGAATCTGTTGTATCACCTCATCAACATATTCACTTATAGTGGTCATAAATTCAGCCCGACTTGTACTACCACTTTCTACAGACTGTAGCTTGCTCTCAATTTCTGCCGTTAAATCAACTGATGTTAGTCGATTAACATTCACACGTCTTATAACGTCAATGAGTCTTATAGCTTTAGAGGTCGCCTTCAAACCTGAACCTACTCGTCGGACGTATTCCTTACGGATTAGATTTTCGATTATATCCGCACGGGTAGCCGGAGTACCAATACCTTTACCCTGCATAGCCTCCAATAACTCCTCATTTTCTAAGGATTTCCCTGCATATTCCATTAAACCAAGCAATTTTGCCTCACCAATTCTGGCTGGAGGACGAGTCATCTGTTCAGCTACATCATAATCGTTATAAATCACTTGATGACTTTGATTAGATGAGATAGGTAATGGAGGTAAATTTTGACCTTCGTCTTTGACCGTTCCATAGACTGCCTGCCAACCCTGTTCACGAAGGTACCTGCCCTTGCTCCTAAATTCTAAGTCACCAAGTACTGTAACGCGATCGACATTTTCCCATTTGGCGACAGGCATAAATGCCGCTAGGACTCGTTTGACTACAAGATCAAAAATTTTAGCCTCATCGCCAGCTAACCTCGCGGAAGGTAATTCGCCTGTTGGAATAATTGCAAAGTGATCGGACACTTTCTTATTGTTAAAGAAGCGACGATCTTTACCATGAATCTTACTTTGAATTTGACTAGCAAACTTTGCATAGGATGGTATATCGCCAAGATTTCCAACAGCGGCCTGAAGTACTGGGCCGTAATCCTCAGGTAAATACTTAGAATCAGTTCTGGGATATGTAATTAACTTTTCTTGCTCATATAATCTTTGAGCCGCCTGAAGGGTTCTTTGAGCGGAATAACCAAATCTACGGTTAGCATCTCTTTGCAAAGAGGTTAAATCGTAGAATATGTGAGGCTTCTGTTCAGATATTTTTCGAGTTTCTGAGGCACTGGCCTGAGTATTCTTCAACTCATCTAGTCGAGCCTGAACATCTTTTAACACAGTAGAATCGAAAATTCGCGTCGGATTCGCTTTGTCCCGCGCCATATCTCGTAAATGTAAAGTACCTAAGTACTCGTGATCGTCGGCGGTAAAAGATGCTTCCACCTTAAAATATTTTTCAGGCCTATGAGCGATAATCTCTAATTCTCTTTCGACAAGCATAGAGAGAGTTGGGGTCTGTACTCTTCCCACAGAAAAAACAGTTCGTTTAGCACGGGACTGAAGTCTCTTTGTCACAGCTCTAGTACCATTGATTCCAATTAACCAGTCACTTTCGCTGCGACTCTTGGCTGCATCAGCAAGACCATCAAATTGGCTCCCAGGCAAAAGATTATCAAAGCCGCTTCTAATAGCCTCATGGGTCATGGAAGAAAGCCATAAGCGTTCTAACGGTTTTTTAACTTTTTCTCTTTCTACAATCTCTCTAAATATGAGTTCACCTTCACGCCCAGCATCACATGCATTGATGACAGAAGTTACATCCTCAGTTTTCAGCAGAGCTTGGATGACACGATACTGATCTTTGGTTCTGGAGACTACTTTCCACTTGAATTTTTGTGGAATGATGGGTAAATCTTTCAGTAGCCATGACTTATATTTTTTGTCCATATCCTCAGGGTCTTGTAATTCCAAAAGATGACCGATCGCCCATGTAATAAGGTAATCTTCACCTTCAAAGTATCCCTTATGTTTTTTCTTTATAGATAGGGCCGCCGCAATGTCACCAGCGACACTAGGCTTTTCTGTTATAACTAATTTTTTACTCATCAAATTTTCCCCAAAACGATTTCACACCGAAAACTCGCTTCGCAATGTTGTCCATATTTTACCTTGAATTTCAATCTTTTTTTTAATCGGTACAAAATCAAAAACTATTATTCTCGATTTAACTTCGGGCTTTCACCCAAGCATAAATGGTATCCTTAGAATATGGATCATCTAGGACCTGAAAAGCGAAAAAAAATAGAAGGATGGAGAAGGAAAAGAGATTGTTGCTTCCTATTTCTCTTACTTTGGATCATTGTTTACCCCCAAGATTGGCCAGTTTCACTACCCATTATCTTACTCACATATTTGCTAGTAAGATTGTTAGAAACAAAATTAAACCTGAATCCATGATCTTGTAGATCTAAGTTGAAGATTTTCCGGTAGCAGATGCCGACTGCGTATACTTAACGAGATATTTTTGTAAGAATTCGTACAAAAGTTTCTGCTTGGCTGTCGATTCCTCTTGATCAGAAAGTACTTTTTCCATGCTTACTTCCATTGACTTGTTGTCTAACTCCAATTGTCCTGAGTCTTTTTCAGAATCATTCGAAATGTTACTTATTGTATTTTTGCCGGCAGAATCCATAGCTAGCTTAAAATCATCCAGCAATACGAATTCGCGCAGTTTCAAGTAATATTCAGGTCTATCGGAACAAATAGAGTCCGTCAGATTCCACAATTTAGATTCTGTAAACGAGTATTTGCTAAACTCCTTGACGAACGGATAACTCAATAGAACTAAAGAAATACAAAATAAACAAGCTAAAATCGATCCAACAAAGCCACCCCAAATTCGCTTTCCCCCAGGCCATAGTTTCTGGGTCAAGGCATCAAGCTTGAGTGCTAACGCCTTGAATCCAAAAATTAGTAGTAAATAACCTAAAGGAAAATAAATTAGTTGTGCAACTAAGTCGGTTTCATATTCAGGTAAATGAACAAACACGTAAGGATGAAAAATATACAGTATAGGTCCAGCAAAGATAACTCCTAACATGGAAAAAAGCGCAACAAAAGGACCTACGATGACACCATAAAAACAACCCACTAAAATCGTGACCGCAAAAATTCCGTCAATAATGTGCATGCGAAATGTTTGCCTCAACTCTTTATTAGTGCTGAAAACTCAGATAGAGATTTCAACTCCTGATCTCCCACTGATATCACTTTACTCCAATTATCCTCACTCACACTACCAGGCGTATTTATTCGTATACCTTTACCCAAAACGTCTTGAAGTGGAAACATCACATAGCGACTCGGAGAGTCGATAAGCTTCTTTATAGAACGCTTTCGTAAGTCATCAATTGTAAACTCCTCTCCCTCTTGTATTCCCAGATAGGCTCCAAGCTCATAAATTTGAGGGTCAGATAAAGCCTCCAAAAACTCCCAATAAGATTCCGAATCATGAGTCGAAGTGCAAGCTAAAGACGCAGTTGGGTACTCTTCGGTAAAACGGTATTTTTCAGATTCATAATTGCCCCATCCAAATAGAAAGACTTTATACCCTGGAACTTTAATATTATTCATCCATTTATCTACTGCGGGTGGAATATCTCCCAAGTCTTCGCCAATCAACTCCATTCCAGTCTCTTTCAACGCATCAATCAAATCTGATTTGGGGCCTGGAGTCCAAGATTTCACATCTTTTGGCAATGCACCATCGGGAACCGCCCAGTAGGAATAAATGCCTCGAATATGGTCAATTCTAACCAAATCGCAAAACTCTTTTAGCCATTTTACGCGATCTTTCCACCATTGATATCCATCCTTAGCCATCACTTTCCAGTCATAGATCGGATTACCCCAATCTTGACCATCCTCAGCATAAATATCAGGCGGAACTCCTGCGTGTACGCCTTTACGGAACACATCTGGTCTAGACCAAGCATCAGCACTATTCTTAGAGACATACAAAGGTAAATCACCCATAAAGTGAATGCCTTTTGAATCTGCATAGTCTTTTAACCCCTGCCATTGTTCGAAGCATATCCATTGCAGATAAGTAAAGAACTCTACTTTTTGTTGATTTTCCTTTGCCCAAGAAGAAGCATCTACAGGATTTTGATGCTCTTTAGGCCAGTCCCAAAAAGCTTTTTTATGTTCATGACTTAACGCATGAAATAAACTGTAGTCTGACAACCATTCCTCAGTTTTATTCTTGAAGGAACGGAGACGTTTTCTATCTAGCGGTGTAGCCTTCGTTAAAAAATTATCATAGGAAGCCCTCAAATGAGCGAACTTAAATGTATTAACTGCAGAGTAATTAATTCGCTCGGGAACTTCCCAATTTTCGAGCTCTGCATCCAAATATTTCAGTCTTCGAAGTGATATGTAAACGGGATTAACGGCAAACGCTGAGATTCCAGAGTAAGGACTTGTTTCGTCACCACTGACCGCATTCATTGGAAGTAATTGAATTACACTTACTCCGCTACCCTCCAATTGATCAATGAATTGATACATAGAATCGATGTCTCCGATACCAAAATTACCGGGTAAAGAAAACAATGGAACCATTATTCCAACTCGTTTAGACTTAATCACTTCAGCCTCCTTATATGACGTTCTCGATATAATAGTGAACATCTAATTCAAAAACAAATAGGTTCTTTCCAGTACAAAAAAATTACAATTTTAAAAGTACGACTTAAAATCAATAATTTGGCTACCTCGACACGTTAACCCTAAAACTTTAACTTTTTTTTACATTTCCATAAAAAGTCATACAAAAAATTTACAAAATCGATACTTTTTGTTAATCTTTTCTCGAATTAACCCATTATGAAACAACATAAGAAATCTAAAATTATGAGTATTATTAAATTTTTATCAAAAGAAGATCTTCGTTTTCAGCCTAAGTTAGCGCATTCTAATGTAGATAAGTTCAATGCAATAGAACAACTTCGAAAAGTAAACACAAAAAATATTGGATATGAATTCTCAATTCCAATCTCATTTAGTCCAAAAAACTCTGGTATTACAATATCTAAAAATGACCATTCACATAAATTCAAGTTTACTGAATTTATGTTACCAGGAGATGCACTGCTTCAGAAATCAAGCTAAGTCGATAAAACTTATTTTAAATAGAATAATAATGTCAATCACTGTAGTAGTAATAAATCATAGCTCTTATGCCGACTTTTGGGTACCCTGCATAGAGCAACTGACTCTTGAAAGTGAAATTACTTGTTCACAAATAGACTTGCAGGAAATCTGGGAAATTGACAGTAATTTTAATTGGGATACTCAATTGAAATCAATTACTGATGATAACAAAACCAGAACTTTGGTTTTAATTGCCTATGGATGCGGCACAATATTATTGAAATCCTGGTTGAAAGCTAACCAAGTTTTACTAGCAACATTCAAAGTACATGCAATTTTGATTGATTCACCTCCAACAAGCTCATGGCAAAATAATAACCCTCTTGAAAAACTTGTGAAAATGGATAGGGCCACCTACAAAGATGAAGTTTTAAAGACCCTAACAACCCAATCTGCTGAAAAGGACTGGATACAATCTATCCCCTCTAAAACAAATTACCTAAAATCTCTTCTTCTTGAGGTTTACGAAAAAACTAAATTGCTAGACGATGAAAGGCCATTAGTCCCTTTATTAGAGGAATGGCATGAGATTTATAGTGCCTCTCTTCCAATTTCATCCGCGAATATTTTAAGACAAAGACGCATCTCGCTACCCAATTGGCAATCATTGGAAATACTTGGGCCAAATATGTCTATATTCCCAACTTCAAATCTAATCCCAAGCATTCATCGCATAATAGCTGATATATTATGTAGAAGTAAGCAGCAAAATTGAATTCACTTTTCATAGACTTTATATACTAAATTGGCTAACATTAATGAATGAGTCAGCCGTTGCAACTTCTGCACCGCACCTTTGGTCTAATTAGCACCGACTCTGATCTTGAAGAGTTGATAAAAGGCCATATGGATCCGGAGCATTTATCCAGCTTCACTTGTACAACCTTACCGGATCAGTCCAGATCCTTGGAGTATATTAGCTATGAACTTCCAGATCTACTTATTATTGATCTAGACAAACCAATTGAAGGTCTGGATGAGGTTCAGAAAGTACTCAAAGAAGATCCTTGGTTAATTGGAATAAGTGTCATTTGTATCGTAAAGGAGAATCAACCGCTCGACTTTTTGGATATCGCAAGAAAATTTAATCTCGTAGCTCTACTAGAAAAAAATGATTTCGAAAATATTCGGCGAGCATTACGAGTAATTATGAACGCACACAATATCATGATGGAAAGTCGCTCTATGCTGCAATTTAAGGCTGAGCCCAGAGGCCGAATCCAGCTCAGTAATGATGTTGAAGCTGCCGAGCGCACTGCTAACCAAATTGCAACATTCTTATTAGAAACGGGAAGAATTGACCGCAATAAGTATTACAATCTTAACATGGGCCTTAGCGAACTTTTGATAAATGCTATAGAACACGGGAATTGTAATATTAGCTTTTCAGAAAAAACTGAACTTCTGGAAAGAGGTACCAACATGATTACCCACATTCGCGAACTTCAGAAGAATGAAGATATTTCCAAAAAATTTGTAACTCTAGATTACGAATTATTTGATCAAAAATCGAATTGGGTCATTACTGATATGGGAAACGGTTTTGATCACAAGCAGTACCTAGATTCTAACCCAAAAAACCTGTTTCTTCCTCATGGTCGAGGAATCATGATGGCTCGCAATAGTAGTGATGAGCTGCATTATAATCAAGCTGGAAATCAAGTCACACTTGTTTGCTATCATGTAAGAGAAGAAGAGTTTAAGATTCCACTCGGTTTTCGAGGCCAGGAAGAAGTATCATGCCAAGTCGGTGAAAAGGTATTTAGTGAGGGCGAAGAGTCTTCATATCTGTACTACATTATCTCTGGAGAATTTGAAGTTAGTGTAACGGGAAAATCGGTCGGAATACTCAACCCATCCGATATGTTCATGGGTGAAATGTCTTTTTTGCTGAATCGAAGAAGAAGTGCTACTGTGATTGCCACACGACCCTCGCGCTTACTAAAAATTTCACAGAAAGAATTTATCAAAATCATAAAGCAATATCCTAATTACATGCTTTTACTTTCACGTCTACTTGCCCAAAGACTTTCACGAAGCAATCTTAAACCGTCTCCATTCATTAACTGAAAGCATTTAATTCCAATTGTCACTTGAGGTCGTATTTCAAAATTCTACTTCTTGATTTTTCCAGTACATATAGGTCATCGTTGAAAAATTGTAGTTCTATTGGTGGAGTAAGGCGACTCAATTGGTTTGTAGAACTTAAAACCGGATCAGTCGAAAGAATTTCCTGCTTCAATTTTACACCTTGAGTAAGTTCAGTAGGAATTTCATAAACTAAGATTCTTTCCTCATCTACGATAGCCATTTCACTTCCCTTACAGTCAATTTCTGAAGGTGAAGTCAAATTCATGGGAGTACCACTTAAATTTAACAAAGTAGGAAATTCAAAGGTCCAATTATTCGGGAACGACTTTGTTCCCGATGGAAATCTCGCAATTGCCACTTCAGAGTTCCCCTGTCCAATAACTACAATACCAGAGGTATATGAGCATATACCTGTAGCAGTATTTAATGCCGTAATATTCGTACTAGGCAATGAACCAAATAAATTCGGAATGCTCTGATTCTGGAATGGAATAATTTGAACACGAGGATCATCAGAACTGTCATGCTCAAGTACGAAGATAAGATTAGTATTATTATCTCTGACAAGCGTCATATCTATTACATCTTCAAAATTTTGTTGTCCTCGAAAGAGTGTGGATCTTTGAGGGCTTTCATCAATATTGTTAACAACTACCAGACGCTGAGAGTTAGCTATGGTCGCGGAGAAAAAACTATTGTTTCGCTGCACCACATATTTCAAAGAATTAGGAGATTGTAAGTAAAAAAGTTCACTAGTAACGGTTTTAAATAGCTCTGCACTCGTATTGGTGTAATTAACATTTAAAAAATTGGACAAGTCCTCAAATCCCTCATTATCCGCATAAATCATAGCTAAACTCGAGGTAAAATCCTGAATACCTACGGAACCTGTAGAATCACCAGTAGATTGCCTACTTTCAGCGTTATCTTGAGATGTATAAAAATCTATAGAATCCAACTGATCATCAACCAGGAACCATTGATCATTTTTAACGCCAATTAGCGAGGGCTTCTTAATTCCTCCCAAACCATAAAAATTTTGACCAAAATAGCGGATAAACTCACCATTGGTACTAAAAACTGAAATTCTATTACTTGACGAATCTGCTACATAGATTTCAGAAAACGTAGACTCATCAACAGCTCTGCGTCCTTTTATATAGGAGATATTTTCAAACTCCCCATCCCCAAATCCATAACCACCAAATGATGTAATATTAGTTACCTCTGAACCACTAATATCTAGCTTATAAATTTCGGTTGCATTAGCAATATAAGCTACTGATCCACTCTGCTCAACATCCATCGCAACGGGAACAATACTAACTGTTAAACCAGTACTTATTGAAATAGCAGTAAGGCTGATTGATGGCAAGACTGAGAATCCTATGTCTATATCAGGAGGAGTGTTATTGTATAGAAAACGAACAATTCTCTGTAAACCAGCATCAGCTAAAAAAACATATTCTTTTGATTGCGAAACCCCTCCCTCTGCATTGAAGTCTTCGATATGAACTTGAGTAACAACAATTGCCCTAACCTGACTAGACAATCTTGCATTTTCGTCCACTGAATTACTAATCCCAGTCGAATCTGCGGCTCCACCATTAGACTCTTCCTCAGGGGTTATAGGACTTGAAAAACCATTCACATATCGAATCAATTGAGGAATGTTTGCATCTGTTGGTTTATAAGCATAGATAACACTTTCCAATTTAGGAGCAAATTTAATTAAGCTTCCCGTAGTAAAAGTGTCTGATTCATTCGAGAGGGCATTACTTCTCAAAACATGATAAGAGGAACCCGGAATAACGGTAGAGCCCTCAATCTTAAACTTGTTTAACAATGAAGGACTTGATTTCTCTTTAACAAATCGAACCGCTTCATAATTATTTGCTTGTTGCTCACCATCGGAGAACTTACCTAATACCACGATCGATTCGTCATTATTAAGCGTATCAGAAAAGTAGTCAAAATCTAGTAAATCAGTCATTGCACCATAATATGGCTGACTAATACTCTGATTACCTGTGAAAGTATTAATAGAAATAGCATTCAGTGAAAATTCCTCTATTATATCTAGTGAATGATCACCAACCACTACTTGATCTAAAAAATCGCCCCCGAATGCAATTCCAATAGGTTCTGGAAATTTTTCTCTGAGCGAGATCGTACTGTTAAAAATAGGAAAGACGGAGAAATCACGAACAACACTTGTAACGTTTCCAAAGTCATCAATCACATTCAGAGTCAATTGCTGATTTAGCCCTGCGGTTACCGTTACTATTATTTGATAGTCAACACTAGAACTAGAGTCTAAAGTGACGAACTCGGACCAAGGTGATGTCAATGATCCAGAAGTTTCTAACTGAGTACTGACAAGATCAGCGGAATCAACGGAGATACCAGTGACTAGAGATAATTCATCTTCCGCCCGAAAGTTAATAGCAATTGAACCTCCAGTTACGTATTCCGAATTAGCCAAACTCACGCTACTTACAACGGGCCCCATCGTATCTTTTTTGAAAATAAAAATATTACTTTTTCGAATGCTGGGCTTAGAATATTTGTCAAACTGATCTATCGAGTCATCAGCCAATGTTACCTGCATTGGCCAATAACCATCATGCTCCAAAACGACTTCAGCATTAAATGGCACTCTTGTTTGTCGGCCATTAGTTTGACTAATAAATGCGGGTACGGAGGTGGTCGTAATTTGAGTGAAGTTTACACCATTCGGAAGTAAAGTAGTTACTGAGCCAAGCCAACTTTCTTGCGATCTATCAGGCAAACTGGGATCACAACCTTGCTCGTTAAGATTACACATTCTCAACTTAAAACCATTGAAGTCATTTGGTGTATTCGACAGCAAGTCTATTCCAAAATTATCAATCAAATCGCCACTAAACTCAATGGCGCAAGTCGTAGAAGTACAATTTGTCACATTAATCACTTCTGTACCAGTCAAGGGCACATCAGGAGAACTACTATTGAATATATATGGAGTGGAAAGTGTCAAGCCAGAAATAGAAGTTACGATCATACTTGGTGGTGTAATATCATTAAGATTTAATTTCACCAGTGGTGAGGAAGTCGTAAATGTTTCACGAAATCCAAACTCATCCTCTATATGTCCAGTAATCCAATTGGTACTCGCCTCTGATAAAGGTAAAGAGGCCGACCAATTAATATAATTACTAGTAATTGGTATACATGTCTGTCCCGGACAAACCACAAAAGTAGTAATTCTTGAACGATCATCAGCAGAACCTAGTAAATCATATTGACTAGTTGTCACTGCATAAGACAGTGCCTCAGAGCCCCCACATCTTATCTGGCCTGTTTTAAGCTCTCCATTATCAGGACTAATAATGTTTACGCAAGGTGGAGAGTAATCTATGGTACTTATTTGAAGAGTTATAGCAGAAAGAAGCTTGGCTGAGTCATTAGGATTTGTTGTACCGCTATTATTATTCTTTTTATCGATCGCTGTGAAAGTTATATCAGTGAGAGTTGATTCAGTTAAATCATCTATAGTTCGACTCCATGTGTAATGGATTCCATCTGTAGTCGCGAAGCTTGCGGTATCGCCATTAACTCGAATTATTGAGACGCCATTGACATCTTTTGCTACACCTTCGAACTTAATTGTATCTGTTGTAAGAGTTCCCATTAAGAAGTTCGTTGATGTACTAGTTACTGTCATTTCAATTGCTGGAGCTGCATTAAAGGTTGTGTGCATAGTACTAAAATTAAAAGAAGACTCCGAAATTAACGATGTTAAACTAGGTACATTGCGCACCGAAGCGATCGTAATCTTCTTCAACTGTAATTTTGGAGGACTTGAATCAATTGATAGAACAGTTGCAGTTACTGGTTGAGAATTTTGATTACCATAAATATCTTCAACGAAGAACTCCAAAAAATTCTCGACCCCCGGTTCCAAAGGTACCGATTCAATTCTCCAAGTACCAAAATTATCACCTGTATTGAACGCTAAATAAGTCGTAAGATCTAAAGGATCCAAAGAAATATTTCTTACAAAAATCTTCTGAATTTGAGACGTATCGATAGCTGAACCAGTAAGGGTAATATTTTTTAAGACACTTTCCGGATAGTCGGGTAAATTGCTGATTCGTAAGTCCTTCAGCGGTGGATTGAAAGATATTGTTGGAGCTTCATTATCTAAATCAAAAAAATTAGAAAATACACTATTACCTTTAATTACTCGATTGTCGGATTCATAAACGCTTAACTGTACGCGTACGTCGTCAATAGAACTCAATCCTAATGAACCGCCTGGTCCAGGCTCGTCAATAGAGTGCCAATAAATTGTTGTTGTATATCCAGATGCACTACTTTGTAAGCCCAGTAAAAAGCCATCTGAAGGAAAAGTCGTTGCTAAACTCGCCGACGTAGGAATTGAGGAAATTGAAATTTTTGGAACACTTGTAGTCACAGTCAGATCAAATCCAGAAGTAAATTTAAATTCGATATCGACTGGTTGACTTTCAGGGTCTTTAACGGTTACTGATATAGGTATAATTCCACTGGTAACGTCTGGGATGACGTCTAGTTGAATTTCTGGAGCTAAATTTTCAGGTTGAATACTATCAAGATTACCATCATAGGTTGTTGCACGAACTCTATACTGCGACTCCATAAAAAACTCAGGTAGATCCAACCTTTCTTCAAAACCCGCGACGTAATAAGAGTATGATAATACAACTGTAGCAGATAAACTTTCTGGTGAGTTTTTGACTACAAAATTGAAGTGATATAGTTCATCTCCTTTCAGAGGAAAATCACTAAATTCATATCTTCCTCCTGATTCAGCCAAAGCCGAAAAAGAAATTACTTGAGTGGACGTATTCGATTGAACCGTTGCTAGAACCGGAAAATTATCAGCCGTTGGTGAATTCGGATACTCATTTTTGAGGAACAAGACTCCACTAGCCACCACAGAAACCCTATTGGATTTAGCTACACTCAACCAAGGTAAAGTATTAATACTCATAGATTTCAAACTATCTGAATAAGATTGTAAAAAGTTATCAGTGGCAATACTCAAACCACTATGACTAACAAAGTTATTCCATAATTGATCCGTGTAAGCAGGTTCAAATCGTAAAACTCTCAAATTTTCATATCGTGGATTTTTACCTACAACCGTGCCTTGAACATCCTTATAAAAACCTAATTGAGTTTGTAACGGGAAACTATGATTCAAAAGCATAGAAAACCAAGGAATTAATTGACTCAAATTTCGTTTAGTATCCAAGTTAACCTTTAAACCATTCGATGGACCTTCCAAAGTTTTATAAATTGACTCGAAAGATTTCCTAACTAAATCAATTTTACGAGCAACTTTAGGCGTTCTAGTGAAAAGAGAATCAGAATTGCTTTGACTATTTCTAAAAACTAAATTGCGGGTAGCATTTATTGAAACGGGATCAGGATATCCATTATTAGGTGAAGTTATGGATTGTGATCGATCAATCAATTTCGCATATTCACTCAAGTAAACATCTCTTATCATGGATAAATATACTTCTTCTGCTTCCAAGAGAGTTTCAAAGCTTTCATTAAAATCAGAATTGAAAGTTTGTTTTTCCCAGAAATCTGTAAATAAGTTAGAGGGTGCGTGGGCGCCACCATATACCTCGGGAATCTCAACAAGTTCTCCAAAAAAAGCTAATCCTCCCGAAACCTGTTGATCTTGAATTCTTTCGATAGAAAATCTACGCTGTAAATAAATATTGGCGCAAGCAGATATTACATCTCTAATACTTGCAAATAATTTTAGATCTTGTGTTTTGAGAACATCAATCGCTGCCAACGTAACCCATGGTCTTTTACCCAAGTCCTGAGCAATTAAAACTTTCTTCTCCTCTGATTTAGATCCTGCCAAACCAAAAGAAGATAACTCTTCAAGACTAAATTCAATGACTCCTCCCGGAATAGGAAACAAATCTAGATCCTCGTTAGTAATCTGCGAGTCAAAATTTGATCGAATTGAAACTGAATCTACATTCGCCTTAAATTGAGGAGCTAAACTTTCTTCTAATTGTTGCCAGTGATCCTTGACGAAAATTTCACCGGAACCATTGCTTACTGCGAAACCAAACTCTAAAAAAGTATAAAATAATTGAAGTTTCCTTCTTCGCACTAAGGCATCAAAATCGGCACCAGCAGCGGGTAAACTTCTAGAAGTTATAGCATTTAACTTCAATTCTTCCTTGTTAACGGCAATTCTTTCCCATTCAGATTCAATTCCAGCCAAGCGATCGATTTCATTCGCCCACTGCTGTCCAGCATTACGATTGTTCAATGAGGAAGTAATTAGATAGTCATTGACATTAAAATTAGAAAGAATAAATTTTTGCTGAATTTCCGTACGTCGATCGCTAAATTCTAAAACTAGTTTATTAAAGTCATTTTTCCAAACTTCGGTACTTATATCAGCATTATCAGATATTCCGCCAACTTTCTGAGCAACTTCCTCACGCAGATATCTTATTGCTCCATCAGAAACGAAGTTAATTGCAATACTATCCTCCACGGGAGAGCTGTTTTCATCAACTGTTACCAAACTACTTAATTCATAATCATTGAAAGAAGCTCGTAAAATAAATGCTTCCTTCAAACCCTCGAAAATAGAGGTTTTTAATTGATTATCCGTAATACTGAATTGACCATTACTATTTGTCTTAATAACCTCTCCAGACTTGAGTAGATTATTTTGAAAAAATAAATCAGATGACTTAAATAGTCCAATACTCGCGCCATTAACTCCCTGTACATTCTGAATTGTTTGGGCAATATTTAGTCTAAGATTCTGGTTTTTAGCGCTTACTTTTTGGATACTGGCATTTGCACCACCCGGAAATTGAACTTGCCCTTGAAAAAAAACGACTGGAATATTATCACTAGGTGAGCCGTCACTGTTCAACGTATCGCCACCACTGAAACCGCCGCAGCCAGAAATAAAGATTAAAACAACCCAAAGCAAGCCGAAAACTGTTCGGCGAATATATGCATTGTTACAATCAATTGAAAAAGGCTTCATAACTATGAAAAGGATCGACATTTTAACAAAATTTTTCCATATTGATTGAAAATTGTTTACATTATCTTCTAAAGGCTTAATCAGAAATGGTTTTACACCTGTTACGAAGCTTTGATATTCTTAGAACTCCGACAGTTTAGTAGCATAACCATTCAAAAAGTTAGTTACTTGGAAATACAGATGAATCAAACCAAAAAAATTAAAGCGAGACCATCCTGTTACGGCTGTTTACACTTTAAGATAACTTGGGAGCAAGGGTTTCCCTATGCTTGCAAATTATACGAATTCAAAAGTCGTAATATGCCGCGTTTTGAAATAAAAAAAAATTCGGGAGCAGATTGTCTCTCGTACCATAAAAAAAATAAATAATTTCAAAGGACGTCCATAAAAGCAGATACGCTAAAAACGGCTTTTCCAACTCCAGTAGGTCCATAACCCTTTGGCTTAGGCAATTTATGACGATGAAAACAAGATTTAAACTCTTGTAAAAGTCTACAGAAATATCGGAGAGGAGGAGAAGGCTGCGGACCTAATTTTGCATATGGCTCAGGACACCAAGTTGTGAAGCGAGGCATGATTCCTTTTGACATGAAAAAATCAAGACCTTCAGTTGTGGAAGCAATCGCAGGCTCTACTTCAGAGTAACCGTAATTACGATTCATTTCTACACCACCTACAAAATTGGGTATTACATTAGCAGGACCGAAAATCTCAGCCGATTCTACAACTCTACTTATCCAGCCATCACGACCTATAAAACGCTCTTTACCCGGACACACCTTTGGGAAGAGCTTATTGTCCCAGACCTCAAAATTTGGGTGGTATATATCAAAACCTGAATCATGTAAACGTTTAACATCGGAATATTCAAAGGCCTGAACTACGGCTTTTAGAATCCAGCGGTCGCCGAATTTTTCTTTGATCGCATGCGCGTATTTGGAGTAGAAGCTAACTTCATCCTCGCCACGTAAGGGCTGCAGAATAGCTCCTCCCGTGATCGTTATCGCCTCGCTTATGTTTTGCATATCATCTTGCGATATCCATGAGAGTGCTTCAATTATTTCATCGACAGACTTTACCCCTGTATAAGCTCGCCCAGCTTGTCTCTGCTGCTTATAATTCTTGTTAAGATCGCAGAATTGACACTGCTCTTCTTTGTTAAAATATTGACATAATCGATATACAGTGAGATAAATCAAGTAGCCCCACTCTATGACAGGGGCAATCTCTCCCATCGATTTACCACTACTTAATGGCCTGTTGTAAAACTCTGGAACTGGATGGTAACAAACCTCCGCTATAGAATCATTAAGACAAAAAAGCTGAAGCTTACCTTCTTTCAAATCTACTTTATAGGGTGAATTAGGATTTACTCGTACAGAGATTACCGTATCTTTTAATTGATGCATTCCTCCCGAGATTTTTATCTCTTCAGGGGCTCTCAAATTCTCATTTTTCTCCATTTCTACGATGGGTATCAAATCAAAAGAAAAAATAAAGTAGTCTTTAGGCTTGTAGCCAGTTGCTATTCGTAAACTGTCTTCTGAAAAGCTGAGTCCTTCCCGCAGAACATCTTGTTTAATTATAGCCTCTGCAGGTAAATCATTAAAATTTTCTAAAGTACTTTGCAATAAGTCAAATGAGTTTAATTTACTTTGCATCACATTCAATGTTCCTAATATTGATCCGATAGTTTTAGTTTAAAGCGAATCTGGTTTGAAGCTAAAGTGACGTGCAACAGCCGGTGGAAAGTTTAATACAACTTCGTCATATTCTAATTGGAAATTCTTTATGAACTCCTCAAGAAGGTGGCACGTTCTGAGACCATCGTCATCGCCTTTCACCTTACTTAAAACTTTTCGCATTTTACGAGCAGCCAAGTACTCAAAGTAAGATAGCTTACCACCCGGCTTAAGAAAGTGCTGATAAGATTGTAAAATGGATCGAACCAATTCGTAATCGAAATTGTTTAATGGTAAAGACGAAACTAAAAATTGATATTTCTGGTCTTCAGGAAAATCCTCCATAGGACAGCAATAAACATTGAAGTCAACACCATCGAGCATCCTTGACCATTTGGTCTTTGAGAGTTCGAATAAAAAGTCGCAGAACTTTGGATTCAGTTCCACTAAATGCAATTTATCTCCTGGACTCAAACATCCCACAATTTGCTGTGTTATTGTACCTGTTCCAGGGCCTATCTCCATGATTGTTTTAGTGCCCTTTTCTAAATTGATATATTTGCAGAGAGATTTACCAAGTAAAGGAGAACTCGGTGCGATGGCACCAACTGACTCTCTATTTAAGTGAAGCTCTTTGAGGAATGTCCAAAGATTAGATAAAGTCACTAAAACCCCTACTGTCAATTACCTTCAGACATTAAAAAATGAAAAAGATTCTCGTAGTCTTGCGCTGAACGAGTCCAAGAAAAATCTATACTCATACCACGACGTTGAACCAACTCCTTCATCTCTGGAAATCTATATAGTCCTAAAGCACGTTCTATTGCATTTAGGAAACCTGATTTAGTGTACTCATAAAAAGAATACCCATTCCCATTTTCAGGATTTGAGTCACAATCAAAAACTGTATCAGCTAGTCCGCCCGTATGGTAAACAATCGGTATTGTTCCATATCTCAAGCTGTACATTTGATTAAGTCCGCATGGTTCATATCTTGAGGGCATAATAAAATAATCGCTAGCAGCTTCAATTTGATGTGATAATGCTGTACTGAATGTATCAAAAACTCTCACTTGAGCAGGATACTTACTTTGAAAGTAGTTTAAGCTATTCACAAAATTCTGATCTCCCGAACCTAGAAAAACCATTTGAGTTCCCATATTAAGAACCTGCTCTGCGACCGATTCAACCAACGAAATTCCCTTCTGAGCTGCGAATCTTGAGACCATACCAATTAAAGGAACTTCAGGCCAGTACTGCAAACCAATAGAATTCAAAAAATGCGCTTTAAGCTGATGTTTGACAGCCAAATTATCCATGTCGTAGTTGTAACCCGCTAGATGAGGGTCAATCGCTGGGTTCCATTCTTGCTCGTCGATACCATTTAGAATTCCAGCTAGGCGATTAGACTTAGCTTGAAGCACATTTTCCATACCACAGCCATATTCACTACCTTGAATCTCCCTTGCATATGTGGGGCTAACAGTAGTAATAAAATCTGAATATTGTAGCCCTGCTTTCAAATAAGAAGCCGCCCCGTGATATTCCATACCATCAAAACGCATGACCTCATCTGGAAGATCAAATTTTTTGTATACGTTCGAGTCAAAGAAACCTTGAAATGCCAGATTATGAATCGTAAAAACGAGCTTGGTTTTAGAAAAAAATGGATCTGTACGATACTTCAAGCGCAATATAGGTCCTAATATTCCACACTGCCAGTCATTCAGCTGTATGATATCGGGAACCCAGTTTTCCATTTTACAAAGCAGTAAGGCGGCCTCACAAAAAAATGCATAGCGCTCATCGTTATCACCAAAATCACCATATTGATCTCCGTAAATTCCTTCACGGTCATAATAGCTAGGATTATGAACAAAGTATCGGTCTACACCATCTTCTCGATTAATTAGCAAGGTGCCATCCTTCGGATACCCTCCAATGTGAATATGAAAGTTAGAGTGTACCTGCATCTCCTGTTTTATAATATGATAAAAAGGGACAACGGTTTTAACATCATGCCCTTTGGACTTTAGTGCCGCTGGCAAAGCGCCACTAACATCAGCAAGACCACCAGTCTTACAGAAGGGAACCATCTCACTAGAAAGAAATAATATGTTAGCCATTAGCGACTCCTCATCTACGCCTCGATATTAAAGTCTTGATTTAAGACTTCTCGGAGCATCTGATTAACCTTACTTGGATTAGCTTGCCCCTTTGATAATTTCATTATCTGCCCCATAAGATATCCAAAAGCTTTCTTTTTTCCCTGTTTCAAATCCTCTAGTGCTGATGGGTTCTCTTCTATAATTTTATGAATCATAACCGCTAGTGAATCATCATCTGAAATTTGCTGTAAACCCAGAAGTTCAATTGTAGCAGCCACCTCACCGCCATTATCAAGCAAATGGGTCAATACCAACTTCGCCTGTTTGCCTGAGATTTCCTGTTTCTGAATACTTCTCATCAAGTTACCCAGGTTTTGTGGAGTTAATTGCAAAGTTGTCATCTTTAATTCTGGGTAATCTTTTAGCCAGCCACCTAACTCTGAAATAATCCAATTACTTAAATTAATGCGAGACCCTTTATCCGTGAATTCGCATGCTTTATCAAAAAAATCTCCCCAGTCCTTATTAAGAACTAGGGTTTGAGCATTTTCCTTTAATAATCCCAGTGACTGATAACGAGTTAATCTATCCTCAGGAGATTCAGGAAGATCTTTTCGTAACTCAGCTAATTTCTGTTCATCTAGGTAAATAGGTGGGATATCTGGTTCTGGAAAATACCTATAATCATCTTCATCTTCTTTAGAGCGCATCATTCTTGTTTCGCCTCGCTCTTCGTCCCACAAACGAGTACACTGAATTAAATTCCCACCATTCTGTAAAGTATGAATTTGACGATCTCTCTCGTATTCCAAAGCCGCACCCACTGATTTGAAAGAATTCATATTTTTGACTTCTACACGAGTCCCAAACTTGGTAGTACCCGATGGCCTTACAGAAACATTCAAATCACAGCGCAGACTTCCATTCTCCATATCACAATCACTGATTCCCAAGTATAGTAAAGCCAATCTTAATTTAGCTAAATAAGCTTTAGCTTCGTAAGAATCCCTTATATCTGGTTCACTAACAATTTCCAATAAAGGTATGCCACCCCGATTGTAGTCCACCAATGAATCACCACTCTTTTCGGAATGTGACAGTTTACCCGCATCCTCCTCCATATGAATACGAGTTATTCCGATACGCTTATAATTTGCTTTAGAATCCTCAAGTTCAATTTCTAGATAACCATGCTCACCAATTGGTTCATCCAGTTGCGAAATTTGAAACGCCTTTGGAAGATCAGGATAAAAATAGTGCTTGCGATCAAATTTTGTGCGACTTGGAATCACGCAATTTAAACTCATACATGCCTTCAAGGCTGAATTTAAGACTTCGGTATTTAAGACTGGTAAAGTACCTGGAAATCCTAAACATACAGGACAAACATGTGTGTTCGGTGGTTTACCTGCATAATTCGTCGAACAACCACAAAAAATTTTAGTCGAAGTATTAAGCTGTACATGAACCTCAAGTCCCACTACTGTCTCATAAGTCGCCATATTAACGACTCCGATCAAATTGTGATTGTACAATCTTAGTAAAATTCAACAAGTTAGCCTCATGACCATTTAGCGCCATTAACTGCAGACCTAGTGGTTTTTTATCTAGATTTCCTACCGGCACACTAATCGCAGGACATCCAATAATATTTGCAGGCACCGTAAATAAATCAGACTTATACATTTCCAATGGATCCTCATTTTTATCTCCTATAGGAAAAGCTGTAGAAGGTGTAGTTGGTCCGATCAAAATATCTGCTTCCTTCATAACTCGCTCAAATTCACGCTTCAAAAGAGATCTTATTTTTAGAGCCTTCTTGTAATAAGAATCAAAATAACCTTCAGATAGCACATATGTACCCAATAGAATGCGCCGTTTAACCTCTTTACCAAAGCCTTTTTCTCGGTTTGACTTATATATTTCAAGGAGATCGTTACTCTCTGCCAAAACAGGGCCATATCGCACACTATCATATCTAGCCAAGTTTGAACTTGCCTCTGCGGACGATAGAATATAGTAAACGGGTAAACAATACTTTAACGAGGGCAGCGAAACCTTCATAAGTTCAAAATTTGATATTTTCGCCAATTCATCTAATATTTTCTGATAGAACTTCTTGAATTCAAGGTCTGCATCGGAGTCAAAAAATTCTTCAACAATTCCAATTTTGATTGGTTCATCTTTGGATTTTGACTCATAAATAGTTGAAGTACCATCTCTGGGGTCTTGCCAACTAATTGTATCGAAAATTAATTCACAATCTTCGGCGCTACTTCCCAAAGGACCTATTTGATCAAGAGAAGAAGCAAAAGCAACTAATCCATAACGACTAACACTTCCGTAACTAGGTTTTAAGCCAACAACGCCACAAAATGAGGCTGGCTGCCTTATGCTACCGCCAGTATCACTGCCCAAAGCAACTGTCACCATATTTGCCGCAACAGCAGCAGCAGAGCCACCAGAAGAGCCTCCAGGCACACAATCCTCCGCAACAGGATTTCGAACTATACCAAAAGCTGAGTTCTCATTAGATGAACCCATTGCAAATTCATCGCAATTCAATTTCGATAGTATGAAGGCCCCAGCCTCTCTCAACCTGGCAACACAAGTGGCGTCAAAACCTGGCTCGAAATTCTCCAACATTTTTGAAGCACATGTTGATTTAAAGCCGCGAGCATGAATATTATCCTTCACTCCAATAAAAACGCCAAAAAGTGGATCTAAATCTTCCTCTCGAGAAATCTTTAAATCTATTTGCCGCGCATAATCCAAGGCCCCCTGCTTGTCTATCTGCAAGACACAATTGAGCTTCTGATTGCGTTGATCGTAATTTTTCAATAAAAAATTTAAATACTGCTCGCAGGTAAATTCTCCCTCACGAATTTTATTTTGTATCTCAGCTATTTTTAGGTTTTGCATCATTTATATAATTATGGATTGAAACATTTGCCTCAGAAGGTCAAAAAATGAAGTCAACCCACTTGAGTTTCCTTTAGAATATTACGAATAGCCAAGGATAATAAAGCTTAATTTCAGGTCTATGAAAACAACATGATCGCTAATTAAAAGCAAATCATACTTCAAAGAGGCTCAACCTGATTTCATCATTGTTTTCGGAAGGTGCATCTAAGCGATCCAGCTTACTAAGTTTCTCTTGGGAATATGCTTGTTCATAGTATTCTGGATGATAGATCATTTTTCTTGATTTTAGCTTAACTAGTTTTTCAGCAAGAATCTCAGAAATTACCTGAAAATAAGTTGATGTTTCATAATAATGGAGATTTTTACTTAACAACAATAATTGGAATTCATCTGCTTCTCTCAAGAAAGAGTGCAAAGGAGCCAATAGAGAACCCCTTGAATACTGCATTAGAGATAGGAAAGCTGCAACTTTTACGCAGTCATTACTATCATCTAACAAGTGTAATAATCGGAAACTATGTGTGGAGTTTCGGTGTCTACCCATCAGGATGGCTGCAACAATCCGATCATTACATCCCTTGGAACATACTAGCTCTTCTACCAAAGGCTCCAAATCCTGCTCTAGCTGCTCGTGGAATACAAATTGACGAGCTATTAGAAAGCGAATTTCACGCTTTTCCTTACGATCTAACAAAGCTTGACCAAATAATTCAGCGGTTCGTGAACAAGGAAAGTTCTCAGCTAGGAGTCGGATTGCACCGATTCTTACCCTTTGCTTTCTGTGGTAAAAGCCACTAACCAGTAGCTGAAAAGCATCTTCTCCTAGATGCCTCATAACCTCATGATCTTCAAGAATGTCTTCGATATTGGGTAATTCCGAAGTTTCTTCCGAATCAGCAGCTTCAAAAACAGACTCATCCAAGTAGATGATTTCGCTCATGCTATACCTTCACTCCATCAAAGATTTACAACCTTAAAACGGTCGACCTACAAAATGAATCTAGCATGCATTTTAGGACTTTAGCAACAACTTAAATAGAATTCATGAAAACGAATAAAACGGCTTTAACAATGGGCTTTACAAGATTTTGCAACACATTCCACGGAACTATGGACAGCTTTTGTGCTTTCCTGTAAAAAGTTTTCGATATGACGCATTTTTGACAACAAAAATCAAGACTTTTTTGATTAAAAAAAAGCAAAAAGATCAAATTACAAACAGCAAAAAACCTTAAGAAACAACTTTTGTTCTCAGCTGTAAAAGATTTGAAGGATACTTTGACATTTTTAGAATATAAATGGCATTTTTGTATTTTAATTTCTGAAAGAATTCATGGGAGTATATAAAATGAACTTGAAAGGTAAAAAAGGAATCATTCTGGGGATTGCTAATCAAAAAAGTATTGCGTGGGGCTGCGCAAAAGCCCTAAAAGAAGCTGGTGCCGATTTTGGAGTAACTTTTCTTAATGAGGCTCTCGAGAAAAGAGTGAGACCACTTGCGGCAGAAATTTCAGCCGACTTTGTAATAGAGTGTGACGCAACTAAAAGTTCTCATTTAGAACAACTAGCGATTAAGGCCAAGGAAACCTACGGTGAAATCGACTTCATAATTCACAGTGTAGCTTACGCGAGTAGGGAAGCCCTTTCACATCCTGTCTCTCACTGTAGTAAAGAGAACTTTGAAGAGGCTATGTCAATAAGTGCCTGGAGCTTATTGGGCGTATGCGGAGCATGTAAACATATAATAAAGCCTGGGGGTTCTATTGTTACAATGAGTTACTATGGCTCAACTAAAGTAATTCAGAATTACGGTATAATGGGAGTAGCTAAGGCAGCTTTAGAAGCAGAAGTTCGATATCTAGCAGAAGAGCTAGGCGAAACTGAGATAAGAGTCAATGCATTATCAGCAGGCCCTATTCGTACATTGGCAGCTGCCGGTATAAAAGGCTTTAAAGGGTATTTAGATGAAGTTGCACAAAGAAGTGCAATAAAAAAGAATGTTACTGCTGACGAAGTTGGATCAAGTTGCGCATTCCTTGTTTCTGACGGTAGCCGAGGTATTTCAGGCCAAGTGATCTATGTAGACCAGGGATTCTCAAGTTTAGGATAATCAATTCGAGCAGTTCTTCTGAGAGTCACTACCCTCTAAAATCATCTTGTAGGCCTGTCGAGCCTTTGGAATACAAACTAAAGCATATTCCGGACTTTCATTGGTTATCGTTTTTCCTTTGCTCTGAGCTCCACTTAGACCTATGCGGAGTCTCGTTCCTAATGCTGACTGTAATGCAGCAGTGGAAGTGCTTTGACCCGTACCAATTCCAGAAGCTGTTAAAGGCACAACCGTTCCGTAATCTAGAAAATTACCCAAAGTACTCGTTTGTAAAATAACATCTTGAATATTGGAAAGAAATAATGAACGCATTGTCTGTCCATGTCCTTGGTGATTCAAAACCAGACGCCGATTCGTCAGAATGTATTGAGTAGAAACTCTTTGATACTCTTTATGACAAAGCATAATTAAGGAAATCCATATGCCTAATTGATAAGCTAAATTTTCAATAGGCATTAAAAAATGACAAGAGACTAACAGTAGGAATGAACAGATAATAAAAGTAAAGAATGGACGCCATTCGAGCCTAAATAAGGCTTGTAAAAAAGCAGGAATCACAATCAATATACAATATGGCATTAAAAAATGCATGGACGCCAAGTAATGATAAATTGTGTTTACATAGATATTAGTATTAAAAAGCAAATCCATGTATGAAAACATCATACTTGGACTTATCAAAGATGATATCGAAACTATAAAGATCCAAATCCACAGAGGGTACTCTCGTATCTGCCTCATGGGATGCGGCGTCAGCCTTAACCTGACGTGCTCATCGTTCATTAATTCCATTTAAGGCTTTCTCTCTCGATGAAGAAACCAACTACGGCTATCTCTTAACTGATCTTGAGTGCTTATGTAGTAATTAATCTTCTTCTTCTTGCTAAAATCTGTAATATACTCACCTTGTCCCGGAAGAGTTCTGAAGGAAATATCGTCTCTTTCAATTTTAGAGAATCCTGCCATTAGTCTTAAAAAAAGATCGCTGCTCATGTCTGTGTCCACGTCACTATATAAACCAAGCATGAAAGAAGGTAGACGTCCAATAACCTTAAGATTTTCGATTCGTAATTGCTTAAGGGTCTTCAACCTGTAGACAAAAGCCTTTATAAACTTTTGCTGACGTTCAATTCTACCAAGATCACCCATTCCGTCTGCCCTGTAGCGAACATAACCTTCAGCATTACGACCATCTAATAATTGATCACCCGCCTTTAAATCAATCACTAATCCCGCTGATCTATCTCGATACTTGAGATTTTCCTCTACATTCAAACGGACACCGCCAATAGTATCAATTATTCGCCTAAATAAAGAAAGATCAATGGTAATTGTATGGTCTACCGGCACTCTGTAGAATTTATTCAAGGAGTCCAGAATCATATTTAATCCACCCCAACGATAAGCATGACTTATTTTGCCAAGCTTTTCTCGACCATCATGCATTAAAGGAACTCTCGTATCTCTAGGGAAGCTTAAAATATGAATTCTACCCAAATCAATCATGAAATGAACTAGTATAATTGTATCGGCTCGGTTGTTACTTTCCTTACCCAACAACAAGACCGTATACCTACTTTTCATAGATTCGGGTGGCTTTACAGGAGAATCGCTGACCCAAATCTTCTTACCTTGAATAATTTGAACTTCACTCTTAGCTTTATTAGCAAGATGATTTAATTGAAATAGCAAAACGCCAACTAAAATGGCGATCCCAAAAAGCAATCTACCGATAAGCTTACGTTTGAGTCGCTTGTGACTACTATCACGCAAGTCGACAAACTCTTTATTGCCCGTAAGTATCTGTACCCCAGGAAAATCAGGAATATAATCTAAAATTCTATTAAGAATATCAATAATGCGACGCATGTTTAGTCACACAGCCAATTCCAGCATTCAAGGCTGTGGAAGTGGATCATTTTACCCCTTTTCAAAGTATAATCAAGTTTCCATTGTAAGCAATTGATAAGAGCCTTCTTTAGATCGAGACTAGCCTCTTCCAATCGGCTCCAGCTTGACCATGAGCGACCGGGTTCAAGTGCATCCGCCACAAAGAATAAACATTCCTCCAAATTCATTTTTGCCTTACCCGTAGTATGCCAAGAAACAATCTCTGCAATCTCCATGGGTAATTTGTATTTATGTTGGGCTAACACACAGGCTACTTTCGAATGAGCTAAAACTATATTTTTTTCAACAATCTCATCGACAGGAACCCGAGAATTTTGAAGAATTTCAAACTGTTGCGAAGACGGCATTTCTCTGGCAATATCATGCAATAAAGCTGCTACCTCGAGAAATTGAATATTACACTTAAAACGACTACCTAAAAATTTACATGCTTCTCTGACACCATCAATATGAACTCTTCGAGACCTACTGACAGAAGCATCTAAATCTTGCTCTAACCATGTGCACAACTCATTAAAATTACGTAATGTATTTGGAGTACAACGAGGGAGCCGATCAACGAAATCAAAGGATTTCAAGATCCGACTCTATTTCTTGCAAAAGATTGAAAATCTGATGTTGGTCCAGATAAGGAGCATATTCGGACCTGTAAAGACTCTGCGATATCTCGGTTCCCAGGCGATTGAATCCCACCACGATCATTTCTTCGTTAAGGGATGCATAATTTACCTCATGAGAAAAAAGTAAATCTTCATGCATTTTTTCTCCTTCTCTAATTCCCGTCTCGACAATCTTTACAGGCTTCCAACCATGCCTTTCAGCATAAACACCATTCAGAACTGCAACCAGGTCTAAAATCCTAATGGCCGGCATTCTTAAAATAAAAGTTTCACCATCCTTGGCCAATTCTCCAGCCTTAAGGACTAAATGCACTGCTTTTGGTAAAGTCATTACAAAACGCGTCATTTTGTCATGAGTCAGAGTTATTGGGTTAGAATTTTTAAGTTGTGATAGAAACAAAGGAATAACTGAACCACGCGTGCCTAAAACATTTCCAAATCTTACGCACGAAAAAACCGTTTCTCTTGGCCCCTTGTAAAAGTTGGCAGATCTCATTAATTTTTCAGCTAGGAGCTTGGTGGTACCCATTGTGTTTATAGGATTCACAACCTTATCCGTCGAAACCAAGATTACCTTCTCGACACCCGTCTCCATGGCAACTTCTATAATATTCTGTGTCCCAATCACATTCGTTTTTACCGCTTCAAATGGATTAAACTCACAACTTGGAACCTGTTTAAGAGCTGCCGCATTAAAAACATAATCTACGGAGTCCATAGCCAATCTCAAGCGCTCTTTATCGCGAATATCCCCTAGAAGAAACCTAACTTTCCCATCATTTGTCAATTCCCGACGAAAACAGTATTGAGAATATTCATCACGACTCAGAACTCTAATACTATCAGGATTAAAACTTAATATCTGTTTAACGAGGGCTTTACCGATACTACCGGTTCCGCCAGTCACTAAAACCGTTTTATTTCTTAGATATTCACCCATAACAACCACCCAATAACGCCCACATAATAATATATTTTTTTGAGACCTTTATAAAGATTCTTCGCTCTCGAAACAAGTTAAGTTATTTGGTGATATTGCAATACCACCCTTTGATGAAGATTCATAAACACAGTCTATCACTTGGCAGGCTATCAACCCATCCTCAATGGATGAAAGATTCACTTTGCTGGAATCCTCAATCAATTCCAACAAATGGTTCAATCGCAGCATATACGGATTTTTCGACTTAGGCGAGTGAAAATCTTGAACTTGTAAGTAAGGTGTCCCAACCTTCTGCCTAAAATACAACCAACGTCCATGGCTGTAGAGAAGTTTTGCTCTTTCCCACTCCATCTCTAATTCAAAATGAAAATATTTTCGTTGCCCACCAACTAAAAATAATCCCGTTACACCTTTATCAAACCAAAGATTACCATAGCTTGTGTCTTCACTAGAATTACTTAGGTTACGCCTAACACTCCATGCACTAACCAATCGTGGTTGACCTACTAAAAAAATCATCAAATCAATTAAATGAGTCCCGTCGTGAAGCATCGGACCGCCAAATATTCTTTCTTGCCCTTTACGTCCCTTTATTACACTAGCGCAGTGTACTGCTCCCCTGATGTGTCTGAGTTCTCCAAGACCATATTTTTGTCGCGAGGAGTGCATTTTATAGAACTGTTGAAACTCATTCATGAATCTACGGTCATGGCAAACAACAACTTGTAAATTCGTTTCAGCTAATAGATTCTTTATTTCCTGTGCTTCATCAAAATTCATACCCAATGGTTTCTCTAAAAGAATACCCTTCAATGGGGATCCTTTTTTATGAAAAGATAATAATTCACGCAAGACATTCAAATGCTCGTAAGAGGAGCATGAAATACTTACTATTTCGGGTCTAGCTCTCGTCAAAAACTGTTTAAGTTTTTCACCTTTATGATTAATGAGGCATTTTGGGTAAGTCTTCTTGAAAATACGACATTGCTCTAAATCAAGATCATACCCACCCACTAAATTCACTTTACGACTGCGTTGATATGCACCAGCATGAGTACATGGATTAGCTCGGCCATATCCTCCCTCCAGCTTAAAACCAATTCGTCCGAGTCCGATAACAACAGCTCTTAAGCGTATCATCCCAACTCCCGAAATGACTTCTGATGAACCGACTGATTGATCATAAAAAAATCTGGATTCTGAAAGTATAATTCCTCAATTTCGGCCAAACAGATTTGTTGAGCTTCCTTATTGAAATATTCACAAATATTTCTAATCAGAGTTAAATCCTCTTGGGTATCTACCGTGAGTCTTAGAGACGCTATCAATGAAAAATTGCAATTATACTTTAACCACTTCCAAGAATCATTTGAGCTGTAAAAATTCGGAGTCACGTGCTCTTTTGTGAACTCGTCAACACCCTGATTTTCAAGCTCAAGTAAACTCTTGCGCCTAAATACTTCTAACGCACAACCTATAGGTATATTTTCACTGATGCAGTAATCAAGATTATTAGAATTAATTAGGTCGATCATTCCATCAATACAGTCCACATAGACAAACGGATTATCGCCGGTGACTCTGACTAAATACTCTACATCAGAATTTCTAGCAAATTCTGTGAACCTACTAAAAACATTTGTTTCTGAGCCAAACTGAATATCATAATCTAGAGCGGTAACATGAGATGCTAATTTTTGATTATTCTCTCGCGACCCAGTCAAAACACTACACTTGGATGGATCAAATCTAAGAATTACACTTGAAATCAAAGAATCCTTAAAAATTAGCATTAAAGTCTTTTTAGGAAGTCTAGTCGAACCCTCTCTTGCCTGAACTAATACATGATAATCTCGTGATGACATATTAAGAATATCGGCATTTTCGAAACCGTAAAATTAATTACAGATTACGACCCCGTGATGTGAAAGCATTAGTCGAGGGGAACTTTCTTTCATTTCTACGCGATAAATTCTGCTCAATCGATTTGATATTTACGCCTAAATTTTTGAGTTCAGTTTCATACTTTTGCATTAAAATATGTAGATCTCTCCGCTCATGCTTCTTCATTTTCCCCACATTCTCAATAGCTTCCTCAATCATCAAGGCAA
Source organism: bacterium (assembly GCA_036339875.1). Taxonomy (GTDB): domain Bacteria; phylum Muiribacteriota; class UBA6191; order UBA6191; family UBA6191; genus JAYZAC01. Next base: position 31,385 of record JAYZAC010000109.1, read on the forward strand.
TTTTATACCTACTAGTAGAGCGCTTTTTCGAAAGATTTCTCGCTTTACGGTCATAAATATATCCTTTCGCGAAAAAACTCTCTATGAGTAACAAATCCTGTTCTCCATTCTCAATAGAATTCGATTTTGGGTAATAATTACGAGCCTTCTGAATCAATCGATTTGAATCATTACCTCCATTTAAGAAACGACTCGCAAGGTTTATTGGTCTAGCATTATCTACAATATTGCCATCTCGATCGGTTAAGTTTGGTGATAGATAAAACTTGAATTCTTGTTGATTAGGGATTCTCTGATAAGGCTTAAATTGAAGACTTGTTCTGTCCGATGAAACTTCTACCCGTCCATTATATCTAAAATTATCACCTTGCAAAAAATACTCATCAGATCTAATGCTGCTTGAATCTAGTTCACGATTAAACTTAACTTCGATAGTTTGATCTTGCTTATCTAGAATTGAAGGCGGAAATTCAGAGACTAAGAATGGTGAGAAGTATCGTGTCTTGAATTTCCAATTCGCAGTCCCTGTGAGTAAACTCCCATATTTTGACTTCAAATCAGAAGATAGACGCACCTCATAGATTTTTGCCTCGCCAAGATTTCGATAAGGTTTTAGAGTCAAAACTTTATCATTATCTTCGAAAATCATTTCACCAGGAATCATTTTACCGTCTTGATAGACAGTTAGACTCGCCGAATGTAGCGATTCTGGATCTAGTTTTTGATTGAATTCTACCTGGATAGGAGTATTGGCTTCATTTCCTCGCGAACGATTTCTAGGAAAAACCTTTTTAATTTTGAGTTCTATATCTTCTGCTCGTACAAGTTCTTCATTTTTTTTCGATTTGAATGTCGCAGGAAAATTGTTATTAGAATTTTTCTGGCCGGCAGTAACAAAACTCCATGATGCATTTCCTACTGAAACTCGATATTGAGTTCCTTCCTTTAAACCTCTTTTAGGCGTTATATCAACTCTTTTGAGAGCCTTGTTATATTTAGAGCTTACATCCAGCTCAACGTTATTCGATCCTTCATAAAGCTTAGCATTCATAAAGTGTTTCTCACCCCGATACAATTCTCTGTTATAGACGATTCCAATAGGCTGATAAACGGGAACGTCTACGGCTTGGGATACTGGAAAAGTTGCTTGAACTAATTCTGGCATTTCGGGCTTATAGTGTTCCAAAAGCTTATCGTTAGAAACACCTACCTTACTAGTGTTCGTTGAACTTTTCTCATCAGACGAAAGTTTAAGGCCATCGCTATCACTAATGGATATACTGGGAGAAGCTTTATTCCAAAGTTTCTGTAACGGAGATGGTTCTTCTTTTTCACTAAATTCTCTCGCCGAAGACAAATTATCATCTTCATTGCCAAAGTCATTTTCAGTTTCTTGGGACTCAATCTCATGATTAAACTTGCTGGTTGAATCTCTGCCAGCCTTATCTAAGCCTTCTTGGTTAGTTAGAATACCTGTCTCAACAACTTTACGATTCTTTTCCTCCAAGAAACCTAATTCAAAACCGGCGCGTTCGAATGACGCTCCCAATGGAGAAACATTCATTGTTGGAATCTCAGCTTTTTTTTGTTCTCGAACCTTCAACAAATCTTTTTCGAAATCTGCTTTCGTGTCCTGCTTGAGCTTATTAACAACAACAGATAAAGCCTGTAACTCTTTACTCTGTAACTGTGGCCACTTTGACTGCGCAACTTTATCGGCGGCCTGTTTTTTAACACCAAATACACCGTACTCCTCAGCCATAAAAACTAACACACCGTTAGACTCTACGGGATTACTATAAGTACCGTCTCCTTGGCTAACCTGCTGAATTTTCATATCTTTAAGATTCAAACTAAAAATATGATTTGAACCATTAAGATTCGAATCAAAAAACACTCTATTACCATCGTGGCTAAAAACAGGATGAGCCTGAACTGCCTCCTCTTGTGTCAATTGCAGGGGTTGACTGCCTCGAATCTTTAAATTTTTCATAAATAAGTTAAAAAATTCATTACGATAAGAAGTGTAGAGAAGACTACTTCCATCTGGAGAAAATCTTGGATGAAAATCGTGATTTTTATATCGCGTAAGCTGCCTTCTTTGATAACTCTCTAAATCAAGTAACCATATGTCAAAATTACCCGATCGATCAGAATCAAAAGCCAGTATCCGACCGTCGGGAGAAAGACTCGGGTGATAATCATTAGATTTACCCTGTGTAAGTATTTTAGGATCCGAATTAGACCTCAAATCTTTTTGATAGATTTTTGAAAAGCCATTCTTTTTCATCGAAAATATGATTGATTTTCCATCAGACGTGAAAATTGGTGCTGCTATTTCTGCATCATTTTTGAGAATACTAATTCCTTCGCCCTTATCTTTTAGGTACTTGATTTTGAGATCATAGCGATTTTTACTTTGTTTAACATATGCCAAAATACGCCCCTCAGGACCAAGAGTAACACCAGTAATTTTCTGATTGCCATTACCAGTGGGAACCCATTGGGTGGATTTATCGAATTTCGATTCTACTGGGTTAGCTTTAACAACCCACATGGAACTTACGTACAGCACGAGATATATATGTAAGAATACCCTTCCAAGTCTTAAAGGGCTTAAATTGGATCGACTTTTCATCGCAGACTCCGTAAATAATAGCTACATTTTTATCGGATATCGGCTTATTTTTGTATTACGTGAAGCAAAGTTGGACAAAAAAAAACGTGGCCGTACCAGCTAATTAATAACCATCGTGAACTGCTTGCACTGGCTGATCAATAAATTGCTTTCCTGTAGCATCATTAAATGCCGTTTCTTTCTTACCACTGAAATAGATCTCCCCACTCACATCCGGTTCACTGGCTTTGTTTGATCCTCTACTTAGCGCTCGCGCATCTATTCGCGGCAATAAGGCTTGGCTTCCAATTGTGGTATTTAATTGGTCTAATGCATGAAAACCATTGTAATGAACCACGAATCCATTACTATCAACAGTTTTTCTAGCTTCTTGCATTATCAAGTCACGACCCGCTAGTCCTCCAAGAAGTGCCATCGGTTGATCGTATGTGAATCCTTCAATTGTAAGATTTGTAGTCCCTGAAATCTGTTTTAATTCATCTAAGGAGTACTGAAAGTTTGTCATGACGTCCAATATTAATAAATAGCGAGCATTATCTTCATCTGAAAGTATTTGACCTAACATATTTAAAATATCAAGACTGGTAGTCCCTTCATTGTTTTCCAAGACTAATGCTTGAATAAGTTTCGTAAAACCGTCTGGAATCCTCAATGCTACTTCCAATAAAATCGAAGCAATTAAACCCTCTATCTTAAAAAAGTCTTCTTTTTCTAACGAAGTCCAAGGAATCATAT
>JAYZAC010000110.1:0-4772 GCA_036339875.1 bacterium
AAAACCTCTTCGTTTAATTACCACTAAATTCATGGGGTCACCACTTTTTGGAAATTTTTGCGCAGAAACAATTCGAAGAAATTCGTCGGTACCTACAATCAAAAAGAATTCTTGATCCCAACCTTCACTATATCTAATCTCGTCGATGACTAGCTGTTCGAAAAATTCTACAGATTTATTCAATAAATTTGTTTTTCGACCCACCTCGGCTACTCGCTTACTACCGAACAATTCCATCCTAGGTATCTCCGTGATAGCACGTCTAAGTAATTGAGTTCTAACTAAATAATTTTCGCCATCGAGTTTATCAGTTTCATAATAGGGAACCACATATAATCTATCCAAATTTAACTGAGCAATACTTTGCTGAATAATCTTGTCATGAATTCTATGAATAGGATCAAAGTTGCCGAAAAATATACCGATTTTTGCCGTTTCACCAGTTTTTACAAAAATACAGAATAAAATTATAAAAGATAATTTAGTAACATTCATACCGTCATTTTGAAGTAATATTGCTTTAATTTGAAGATTTTTTTTACGCTTTATCAAACTTAGTAATAAGAAACTTTTTTTTTACTCAAAAATGCCTTAGAATCTGCACTACCATGATTTTAGTATCAAAAATTGGAATTATTTGGGCTTTTTTGTTATCGGCAATATTTTTGATTGGCGCGTCTTTTGCCGATGCTCAAGATACTACGTCCAAGAAATCTACATCATCCACTAATGATGTGATCATTACCTCATCAGCAACTCCATTGAAGTTGACTAGTATTTCAAAATCAACGAATACTGTTAAGTTAACGTCAGATAGTAAACCAGAGATATCTGAAACTAAGCAAAATGTTCATCAAAGTATAGATATTTCAAAACCAAAAGCAAAAGCAAAAGCAAAGACGACTTTGTCCAAACTCACTATGGGACTTCTAACTGCGGCTAAAAAGTCTATAGAAAAAGGCGAGTACGAGGTGGCCGAAGAGGCTTACAGACAAACATTGCTGCAAGCAGATATATCTGGAAATCATAAGAGAGTTCAGAAGGTAAGCCTGCAGTTAGCACGTCTGTTAAAACGTACGAAGCAATTCGAAGAAGCGCTAGCAATTTATTCTCGTCTTAACCTTAAAGCAAATAAACCTGAAGTGCATTTAGAGTATATCCGCTTATTACATGATTCAGGTGCCAATGAAAAAGCTTTGGAAAATTGTAAAATTCTTCTCGAGAATCATCCTAAATTCATAAAGGCTGAGCTTACTGCGGGAATGATCACTAAATCAAATGGAGATTTTATGAGTGCTTTACTCCATTTTGATCGGTACTTGGCCATGCATCCTAAAGATCCATTAGCACTCTTGGAAACAGGTAACCTGTTAGAAAAAATGAAACAGTGGAAGCAAGCAAAAATGTTGTATGACAAGTTATTGGAACTTCAACCTGATAATCGTCAAGCTCTACGAAATCGTGGCAATACTTTGGTGCATATGGAAAAATATGAATTGGCTGTTAAGGATTTAACCGCAAGTGGTATGCAGGCAATTCCCTGGGTAGAAAGACTACTACGCTATGCAAAAGGACAACTTGATATAGCAAAAGCCAGGAGTAGTAAGCAAAAAATAAAAGTAGTTAAAACCAAACCCAAGGATACTAAATCAAAGATTAATTTAGAGATTGAAACAACCGCAGTTGAGACAGAATTAAAACCAGTAAGCAGTAAGCAAACAAGTCCAGAACCTGAAGCAGAAAAACAGATAATTGCTAAACTGAACGAAATTGATTTTATTGAATTTAGCCCTGTGGACAATCAAATTGATCAAAAAAATGATATCGAAGAAAAAATCATAAGTAGAACAGTAGACGATAGAGATTCTGAGGAAGACGCTTCTCTCAGCACAGCAGCTACTGATTCGAAAAATCTGGTAAAAATCGATAATTCGACTAACGTCAATAAAACATCTCAGAATGCCCAAAAAGAGAGGTATAAACTAGACGAAATATCTGAGGGTTCAGGTCAAATTGAAACAAATGCGAGAATTTCGCCACTAAGAACGTCTGCACCTCAAAAAACTGTAAAGAAATCAGCTAGAAAACAACTTGCCGTTCTTCCTACAAAGGGTATGGAGTTGGTAGATAATAGAAATTACCAAAGAGCTCTTCCAATTCTTAGACTCGAAGTAAAGCGTTACCCCGAAAATCAGGCAATCAGTAATTCTTTAAGAGTCGCCTTACAATCAATGAGTTTATTCGACGACATTTTAAGAGAGCTTGATAGAATTCTAACGCATCATCCTGATGACTACGAAATTCAACTGACTCGCAGTTTCTATCTTTTAGAAAGTGGCGAAATTGAAGCTGCACTAGAAACAACACTTCCAGAAACTGACCCTTATGCGTTGTACATTAGGGCTACTGCTATGAAGAAGTTAGGTCGTTTTAAGGATGCGCAAGTGCTCCAGAAAAGATTAGAAAATCTTGATCAACGTTTTACGGACCATCAAACGGGTAGGTTTCTATGGCTTGTAAAATTAAAAGATTATCTATTTGCCTACCCTCTAGGGAAAAAATTGATTCAAGCAAATCGACCTTGGCTAAGCTTTCCAATGGCCGTAGTTTCCCGCGCATTGGATTACCCTGTTGAAGCAGTATTATATCTTACTCAAACAGTGCAGGATGATCCCAAAAATGCCAAGGCATACTTTGAACTTTCACAGATTATGGACCAACTTGACAGGCCGGAAGACAGAGATATTTTTCTCCAGAAAGCCTTGAGCATTGAACCATCCAATGCTATTTACAAATCATACCATCAACAGCTAGCTCTCAAGAGTCCTTAAAAAATTCTACCTTCAAGTCTTCGCTTAATATGATTGCCTCTTCCGATAGTAATACTGGTATACCCTCACGAATAGGATAAACGACTTCACCGTCTTCTCGAATAAGGCCACCAGATAAATTGTATTCAACAGCATTACCCTCGCGATGAATGAGATCTCCTATTTTCTGTGCATCATTTAATAATCCCAACTGCCTGACTGAGATTAAACTCAAATCTTGATGCGTATCTGGGCAACAAATGATCTCTAATAATTCTTGATCAATACACATAATATATCCTTAAAATTCAGCCTTACTTAACTCAAAATTATAATCGAACTTAGTGTTCGCCGTAGAAAGTTGCGCGTAATCGACTTTGTAGGGATGTTGCATGTAACTAGCTGCACCGGCACTAAAATCAAGTCGTAATCGAGTTCCAAATATTAATTGATCATGCTCACTTAAAATCTTCAAATTAGACAAAGCATTCCCTAAAATTTCAGTTACCAACTTTGTTTCACCTAGCTGCCATACACAACATAATAATTCACCTATGAGTGGTACGAAGACATATGGCTCCCTTAGATCAATAGGGTCGGGTAGAAAAAAGTGACTCGGAATAGCCCGAATACACTGAGATACAACTATTTCGTTACCGGGTATAACTGAAAATCGCATGGCTCGGAATAGTAAGGATTCTAGTAATAGTTTTTCAGTAGCTGAATACTGATGCAAAACAGCCGGTGACAACCTTGGTAAAAAAGGTTCGAGCTTCCGCACTAGCGCCTTCATTCCCTCTATTTGAAGATCTAATTTCTTATTTTCGCTGTCCATCATTTCTCATTAATATGCTTAAAAAAATAAATAGCACCTGAATATGCAGTAAACTGATTCATTGTTCAAGATTTGTTAATCAAATAATCATTGTTTGTGGATAAAAAAATACATGAGTATTTTACGTTTCGTCTTTTGTAACTACTTGAAAATGTCAATTTCAATACTACTTTTCTCGGTATATTTTGGTTCGCAACGCCTCAACGCAGAGCAATTTAATGCAACTTACAGTAGGAACTTCAAAGATTATAAAGAACAATCTAATTTACTATCGCCCATACATTTTTTAACGGATAGAGAGGTAATAAACCGCAAGATAAATAAGACTTTCTTGGACTCCGGTCTTGAATCAGATTTACTAACCGCAAAAGAAAATCTAGACAAATTACAATCAAACCAATGGATCCTTACGGAAAGCCAAGCGAACTTTTTTCAAAACCTACTCAATTCGAGGCATCTAATCAGACCACATTTAGTAAAATATATAAACAATTGTAAAAAGTTACTCAAGAAATGGTCTCTGAATAACCAACAAAAACTGGCCCGATATTTTTTCCATGCATTTCACTTATTACTGAATCCACCCTCATATAGGGCACAAAAGAATATACTTTTTAATAATAGTCCGCCAAAGTCAGGAGATTTAGCCTTCGGCTTTTTAAGCTTCATTAATCAAATGTACTTTCAATTAGACAGCACCTTAAAGATTTATTTCTATCAATTAAATCAACCAGAAATCATCGATTCTATCCAAAAATTAGCTTATTGGATTGGACCCCATCGAATAAAAATAATTCTGGAAGAAGATTATCTTCATAAAGATAAATTACGAGGTGATCCATCTGATTATTCAACGGCACTTAGAAAGTTACTAAATGCAGGTATACGTATTAGAACTGATAAATCATACCGCTCAAATGGCAATGGAGAATCACACCACAAGTTTGCAATTATTGAACCAGATCAAATTTTTACTGGATCATGGAATCCGACTTCTCGCGGAACAAATCGAAACTTTAATCATGCCTTTTGGTTACAATCAAAAAAATTATTAAAATTATACGATCATGAATTTGAACAAATTTGGCAAGGCAAGTCTCAGTCTCATAAAAGTAGTCACTGGGATT
>JAYZAC010000111.1:0-12558 GCA_036339875.1 bacterium
TAATTAACTTAGCTTTATGAGCATCAGCAATATTAGTAATATTAGTTAATAATTTGTCTTAAATTAATATATTTTCCAGACTATATGGATCATTTATCCCCATACCTTCAACATCTTGTTAAAGTGTTTTATATATGGAAATTCAATACGTATATTTCAATGAAAAATATGAGAGAAACGCTGAAAGAGTAATATTCGTTGATGGTGTATGTCCTAATGCTTTGACCCCCAACGATATTGAACTTTCTCATTGGTTACCTAACAACACCCCAAGCCGGTATAAAAAGGATACTTCCACGGAAATATGCTTTCTATTTTTAGAAAAACAAATTGATCATAAGTTTGGTCAAGTCACCAGCAATCATTTTGACACAGATGGTTTGCTAGCAGCATTTACTTTAATGTATCCGTCACACGCTATTAAGCACAGAGAATTGTTAGAGAAAGTAAGCCACATGGGTGATTTTGGAGCTTGGCAAGAAAAAAAAATTTCTATTTTCTACGATGCATTATCCGCGTTAAGAAAACAGTGGAAAAAAAATGGATTAACTAGCGAACAGTGTTTTCATAATGGATTTGAAGCATTACCTAGTCTATTAAAGGACTACAATAATGAATCCGTTTTAGACACTAAAAACTTTGAAAAATTAGAAAACCAGCGCCTTCAAATAAAAGCTAACAAGATTACACGCATTGAAGTCCACTCTCGACTAAGTGTCTATCAATGGGATTATGAAAATGCAATTAATATGGGGCTTGATCCTTTTTATAACGTAGGGTTTGATACCGGATTGAATACAAGCACCATGCTGTCTAACCAAGTGAGAAACTTCTATGATAGAGAACGTCTGTGTTTAATCGTTGTAAAACATCAAGAAGGTTTTTTCTATGACCTTATTATACCCGAATATCTGTGGGCAGAAACTAGCACATTATGGATTCCATCGGGAATCACAAACAAAGGTGAAACTAATCTCTTTGCTTGGAAGTCTCAGATTGAAGAATCATCCAAACCAAACCTCAAAAATATCTGCAATGAATTAAATTCAATAGACACTGGAGCAGGTCACTGGTTAGTAGCAGAGGAATTCAACGCATTCAAGACCATACCTGGTAAAAAGTTCCCTGTACTTATGAGTTACATAAATAACAAACAAGCACTTCCTAGTAAATTAAACCCTGAAGTAGTAATCGAAAAGCTGCAGTCAGTTGAATTCCTGTAAAGTTGATTAAGGGATATTAGATTACGAAATTGAACACGATTTAGAGCGCGGTAGATAAGGCCTTATCACTGCAAAAAATCGATATCCCAACCAAGCTAACGCATAAAATGGTTGTTTCCTCAATATCACATTAGCAATCTTGAAAACTCCCATTTGTTCCCATACCAACAAAAAGGAATCTACACCTACATGAACTTTACCCTGCTGATCGATGGAATGCATCCAACGATGAATCGCCTTTTCGTCGAGAGAATAATCAGAAGCCCTAAAGTCAGGTGACATTATGTTAACTAATTCTAGAGTTTTCCCTGTGGGATCCCATCTGCGATACATCTTCATTTCGTGATTGCATAAATGACAGTCACCGTCATAGAAAACTTTAATAGTCATGAATACATTTTAATTTATTAGGCCATAAGTTTGTTCGGATGAACTACTTTAGCCCATAATTAACGTAAAGGTCCCAGTTGATCAATGACTTTTAGCTGATCCTCATCAAGTTTGAAATCAAATATGGCTAAATCCTCCTGCATATGAATTTCAGATGTAGTCCCTGTTAAGGGCACGACACCAATGTGGTTTAAATATCTGAAAAATACTTGAGCTGGAGTTTTTTTGACAGAATCTACGATTTCGATGAATGCCGAATGATTAAGAATGTGAGGATTAGCTGTCAAAGTCCAAAAACTTTGATAAAGAATATTCTTATCTAAACAAAATTCACGGATCTCTAAATCATAACCTGATTGAGCATAAAGACGATTCTGAATTACTGCAGGCTTAATACGACTTACCTCAAAAAGATATTTAAAGAATTCAGGATGATAACAATTACTAATTCCAAGTTGTTTCACCCTACCCTCATCCACAAATACTTCCATTGTTTTCCATGCCTGTAAAGTTTCTTCCATTGTTGGAAGAGGAGAATGAATTACTAAAGAGTCAATATAATCTACCTTTAAGTTTTTAAGAGATACAGTTAACGATTGCCTAATTTGCTCTTCAATAAGAGCTTCAGGGTCATAGGGTATCCGATTAGGGTCCTGACCCGGTAAAGGGGTAAATTTGGTCTGAAGAAAGATATCCTCTCTAGCTATTCCATAAATAAAAGCTCTTTTAAGACCATCTCCAACAAGATGCTCTTGATAGTGCTTAGGCTGACATGCTGTGTCAATGCCCCTGAAACCCTTTTTTAAGGCTGTTTCTACAAGATTTGATGTACGATCTTCTTTCCAAGCAGTACCATAAATTAATGCAGGTACCTTCACTTCCTGCAAACTATTTTTATATTCCATTACTTAGTCCTCTAGATAATATTTTAGAAAAAGTTCACATTATTTTTTTGCAGTATCTAGCACTACCTTAAATTCATTTAAATTAATTATTACTGGATAACCTTACGATCTACGAAAAGATTAATTCCTACACTAAATTGAATTTCAACGATATTGCCACTAATGGCTGAAAACCATAAATCTTTATGATTATTATCAAAAGCTAATACTTTAAAGGTATTTCCATTATTTGTGGAAATACGAACAACCCTGCGTCCTTCAGAGCCCTTTCTTATTAAAAATTGATTTCCAGATTTTACCAGCCATTCTGGACTTGATAAACTTGAGATGCTCTGAGTAGAGACTGTATGTTCATACAATAAGTGTCGATCGTCCCAAAGTTGTAATTTTAATAAATCTTCATTAGTTGGTAAGACTCCTATTATGCTTGTGCTTATGGAATGATCCATTCTTCTACGATTTGCACTACCTTGAATTTCAAGACCATTTTTAGTGAGACCTACTAGCTTCAAATAACCTGTACCCACTCCAGTAAAATCTATCTCTCTGACCGAAGTTAATTTAATACCTTCAGGTGAATCTAAAAATCTAATCTGCTTAGCTTTACCAAGTTTGATTTTACTTACTGAAGCACTTGGAATTGTAAATTGATTGTGTAAACTATCCTGGAAATCATGCAATTTTTTATAAGTATAATCACTGATCCATACACGATCACAATAAGTCATAATGTCATGATAAGAGTAACCCGAAAGTAACTTTCGATTCACAAAATCATAGCCCATTTTTTGAATACGAGCAAAAGTGTAGGGATAATCTGCATCTGAGCTACCCGGATGTTGACAATTATCATTAAATTCGCCTGTATTGTCTATATGATGTCGTCCATGATTGTGACCGATTTCGTGAGCAGCGGTTTCTAAAAATACGTCATCAAAACGAAGACCTATAGATGACAAGCTATCAGTATTAGGAAACTCATCATTCACATAACCCATCCCTAAAGTACCGCCATTACCGATAGCCCACTCTTGATCAGTCATACTTTTGAGTACGCCATAATAAAAAATATCTCGCTCATTTTCTGAAATTTCAGCAGTTCGAAAAGCATCAAATTCATCTAAAGCAACGTCCCAACTATTAGAATCAGAAATATTAGGAGAATTACTGGATGGCAAAACGATAGAGCTCCGAACCTCAACATTCATGTCATGATTAGGATACATTCCTATCATATAATCTTTGAATTCCCTTACTAATTGGGTATTTAATTCAACAGTGCGGCCGCCAACCGTAATAGGAACTAGTCGTATCCTAATAACATGTTGTGTCTCTAAGCCGAAACTACGATCACCTGAAGCCGGAAATCTATTGTTATTTTCATCACTCTCAGTAAGATCATTATCAGGATCAATCATAATTGAAAAATTATTACCAGCATCCACATAAGAACCTGATAGTTCAAAAAAGATAGGATATATAAACTCTTCGCTAGCACTTTTAGCACTATCAAAAAGCACAACTTCCTGAAGTATAGGAGTCAACGGAAGGGTATTATGAGTTACATTCAATTGAACCTTAGCCTTTAAACCATCTACAGGGCCACTCGCAGTCAAAAACATACGAAGAACACCTGTTTTGCCTGCAACCGCTGGTATCGAACTAGTACCCGTTGTTAAATCTAACTGAACACCTTGATTAAAGGTTACAGATTCAATACCAAAATCTGGTAGAGCCGGAGAACCGGGTATAACTTTAATTAGTTCTGAAGAAGCTCCACTTCCATGACTATTTCTACCCTCTACTGTGAAATAATAATCTGTATTATCTGTCAAACCCGAAATAACTGTCGAACTCAAATTCGCCGCAATATTCTTAAATTGATTCAAATCGCTCGGATTAGTTCCATAACGTACAACATAACCAAGAGATGCTGAAGTTTCTTCACACCAATTAATCTCAGCTTGAGAACTTTGACTTTTACCATGCGCAAATTTTATTTTCACTGGCTCTGGCACGCCCACTCGTACTTGTTTTACAAGAGAAGAAATCGTTTGGTTCTGACTATCCTTTGCAGTTATTTCTATTTCCCATAATTTTCCATTTCGAGCTAAATTATATGCCCATTGATTCGCTCCTATATTCTGGAGATCTGTCGCATTTTGATCATAGAAAAAAGACTGCTTAGTACTTTTAATTTGATTCAACAGCCAACCACCACCGTCTTCTGGATAACTAATATTCAAATTATATTCCACTGCTCCAAGAACTGTATTCCACGAAATACTAAAATCGTCAGCATTTTCTGTTGTGCTGGCGCTAATTATTAAACTTGTTGTACTCGGTTGAGCTTGTAATATTGGTAAGTTACACAATTGTGTTACTTGGAGAGCGGATGGTATAGCACTAAATTCTTCACTAGAAGCTCCTTCTCCTTTATGGTTAGTACCTGTTACCTTGAAATATACTCTTGTACCATTGTTCAGATCCGATATTTGTAATTGATTGACACTTAAATTTTGTGTTCTACTTTCATAGGTGCTTGGGTCGTTTATATCAATTCCAGAAGCTGTTGATTTATATACATTATAAGTGATTGCAGTAGCTAAGTTACTCCACCTTACCAGTATAGACTGATCTAAGCCGGTAGCATTCATACCAGTGATTGCGACAGGAGCAGTTACAGTAGTAGGTACAAAAGAACCTGCACCGCTTCTAGAAAATTGAGATATAGCATGGTCTAACTCGGCAGCCACATATAGGTTTATATTATCTGGACTTACACGACCCTTTAGCGCACCACTTAATCCAACCCCACCTATGCTGCTATTAGTAAAGTATTCTTTAAAGATTAATTGACCAGTGAGCAGGTCTCGAAGAAACACATTAACTCCACTGTAAGTGACAGCATAAACATTCATACCATCAGCACTAATATCTATACTTGTACCATTGGTCAAGGAGGTAACAGTAGTCGCTGTTACTTGCTGAATTAAACTTAAATCTCCATCCTCTTGAGTCTTAAATACGAGTACCGCGTTCCCAGGATTACCGCTAATAGCATATAAATGACTTCCGTCAGGACTAAAAACCATTTCACTCAAACCATTCAAATTGGAAATACTAGTTTGATCGATAGTACTAGAAAGACTTATTTCGCCTGTATTGACATTGCGACTAAAATTCCAAATTTTACCCGGCGTTACTGAATTGACCAAAACACGTTGATCATCTGGACTCACCAGGATACATGATGGCCAAAGACCTGTTAGATTCCCAGTATTAGATAAACTTTGAGTTACTTGAAAATCATGGGTACTTATAACGGTTATTCCAGCAAAGCTATTAACATCAATATCATTCTTTCCCACCACATATAAATCTTTGCCATCAGAACTTCTAGAAATATATTGAGCACCAAATAAAGTAGCTGCATCACTTTGTGCTAATGTTGACCGTGGAGATAGAATGCCTTCATCGGAAACATAATATTCTCCAATTTTTCCAGAACTATAAGAAACTAGATAAGCTCGGTCACCAGCTAAGTTAAATGTTAAATCGCGAGGTCCACTTAATGTTTGAAGCGGATTACCGTGAGCTTCAGCTGCATTAAGAAGAAAAGTGGTAGCCGTTAAATTACCAGAGCTTGTGGTCCGCTGATATAGAGCTACGGCATTATCTGCAATTCCGTTGGATGAAAATGCCGATACACTGTATAAGTGTTCATCATCATTATTAAATGCTAAATTTTGAACTCTTAGCAAGCCATCAAACCCATTATTTCCATCTGTATATACTTGTTGAAAATTTAATCGACCAAAATTGTCATTTAAATCAAATTGATAGACATCAATTAACTGGGTGTCGTTTCCAAAACCCACTGCAAAAAAATAGGATCCATTAGTCAGATTTGTTAAATTTACTGAGGCTCTAGTACTGTTAGCCTGCTCCAATATTTGCGGCTGAGACAAATTTAATTCTGTGCTGTAACCATGCACTAATCTATATGTAGTCGAGGTTGTAGGTACATTAAAACTTACAGTAGCCTGTCCATCACCTGCAATAACGAGAGGCGCTAGATTAAACGAGTTTGATGATGTTCCTGAAACAGGTTCGGAACTAGATGCTCCATTGGGTATTATCTCTAAAGGTTCAGTCTCAATAGTAAAATTTGACGTATTCTGAAGTAAAAACCAAAAACCTTTGCCTTTACGTATAGTCGTTAAATCTCCACTTTGATTAGATGGTGTAAAGGATTCCCATCCAACATCTGAATAACCCCAAACTTTCGCCAAATTAGCGAGTTCATGGGTACTTTTGATATTTTCTTCTAAAAAAACATTATTGACAGCAGATAAATCCGTTGTTTGATTAAAACTAGCTAGCGACCAACCACTACTACTAAATTGTATGCCCCTTAAATTAGAGGAATCCTTAAAACTAAGGATCCCACCTTCATTTCCCATTAAAAACCAGTAACCTCGATTTGGTTTAAAGTCAACTAATGCAGATTCCGTATTTGGAGTGAAAGAACTCCAGCCGCTCTCATAACTCCATATTTTTTGAACCGATCCCTCTGTCAAATTCTCCGAGAGATACGATGAGATAGAAGTACTCGATTGAGTTAATGGTACTGTAATGAGATTCCAGCCTGATGAAAGATTTATCTCTCCGGCAATTAGTTGAAAACTAAATATCCCTGATATGAAAGTAAGAAATATAAAATGTGTAAATATTGTTTTGAGCAAATTTCGAACCTATATTTATTATCGAACTAAAATAACAACATAATATCGGGAATATATTGCTTAGTAAGCAAATTATCCTAAATGTTTTTCAAGACTGCTTGAAATTACAGTATTTATGGCTACAAAATGTTAGGTTCATCAAATATACATAAAATTCAGATATTATCTGATGCTAAAGCTCTGTAATCTGACAATTTTTAAGGAAAGATATTATGCCCAGTTTTGATATAACATCCAAAGTAGATTGGCAAGAAATAGATAATGCTGTTAATCAAGCATTGAAGGAAATGGGAACGCGATTTGATTTTAGAGGCATTGAAACTGAAATTTCTCAAGATTCTAAGGGTAATACCCTAACACTTAATTGTGGTGAAGAAGGTAAATTGGATGCAATGCGAGATATTCTACAAACTAAGCTTGTTAAACGAGGCATTTCATTATTTGCGTTTGAATACGATAACCCTACTTCAGCCTCAGGTCGAAGTGCTAAACAAATCATCAATGTCAAAGTCGGAATTGATAAGGATATGAATAAACAAATCAATAAACTTATCAAAGATAGCAAGATTAAAGTCAGTGCTAAACTACAAGATGAAGCTATACGAGTTACTGGCAAAAAACGAGATGATCTTCAATCTGTTATCGCTCTACTAAAGGGTGAAGAAGAAAAACTTAAGATTGCAATGCAATTTGGAAATTTTAGAGATTAATACTTAGTCTTAATTTCATTTTCTATTCAATCCAAGGCACATAAACCGTATCATTGTCATTAATATCCAGCTCCATTGATTTCTTATCTGTATAAACTAGGAGGTAAAAATCTTCGGATCCAGTATTTTTGATCGCATGAAGCGGTCCGGGGGGAATCTGTATCACCTTTGGATCGCGTTCATTCATAGTCAACTCTAACACTTCATTAGAATCTAGATCTTTAAAGTATAGAGTAGCTTCTCCTTTGACCATGTAAAATAATTCGTATTTGTTATAGTGCCAGTGATTGCCCTTAGTTATACCTGGTTTTGCAGTAGTTAAGAAGCATTGCCCAAATTCTCGATGTTCTTCAGGAAGCATTTCCGGTTTAAATATTTCCTCTAAATAGCCACGATGATCTTTATGTCGAATAAGTGGAAACTGCTCAATTTTCATATACAACCTAAATCTATGACTGAATATTCAACCATTTAAGATTCTCTTCCAAACCTTTTTTCAGGCTAGTTCTTGGTTCCCAACCCAAGGTTTTACGGGCCAAACTAGAATCACACAGTAAACGTTGAATTTCACTTTGTGGATGTGGATGATCTACATATTTTATCGAAATATCACCTGCACTGATAGTATTCGCCAACTCACTTATAGTGATGGTTTTATCAGAGCCTGCGTTTAATATCATTGGAACATTATCCGTTCTCATATAACTGATTAAAAATTCTGCACAGTCTCTAGCATACAAAAAGTCTCTCGACTGGTTGCCAGAGCCAAATACAAATAAATCATTACCTTGACGTTTACGATTCAAAAATAGAGGAATAACCCCACCTTCTAAGTTATTGGCCTTCTGAAATGGCCCATAAGTATTAAATGGACGTGCTATTTTTACTGATAAACCATAACTATAAAAATAACTCAGTGCTAACTGTTCTCCAGCTAACTTACTAGCGCCATATGGACTAATTGGTAATGTAGGAAATTCTTCATTAATTCCATCATTAGCTATTTTCTGGTAAGAGTTTAAGCCATAAACCATACAGGTACTCATAAATAGAATTGGTATATTCCAAGCTCTACAACTTTCTAAAATATTATGAGTCCCTACTATGTTTACAGAAGTATACAAAAGGGGATTTTCGATACTTTCTTGCACATCACCACGGGCTGCTAGGTGATAACAATCAGAAATATCAGCCCACGGTATTTTTGATAAATCAGCATGTTTTCTGATATCACCTTTAATTAGACTGACGTCACTCAAATTTTCAAGGTTACTCTCTTCACCGCTACTAAGATCGTCAAAAGCTATAACTTGTCGGCCACTATCTGCTAGCACTTTGCATAGCCAACTTCCGATGAAGCCCGCACCACCAGTCACTAATGTACGTTTTGTCATTTTTATCTCTAAGCGTTTCTAATCAACCGTAGGCTTTCCACATATTACAGTCTTTACATATATCAATTAAATGGTAATTCCCATCTAAATGATGTTGTCGTAATTGATTGTAGTCGTCACTCTGCCAAATTTCTGACAGATGCTGATTTTTTATGTTTCCCATATTCATATTATTATCAAATACAGCACAGCAAATTGATGTACTACCATCTTGAAAAACCATCATTGTTCGCCATAGTTCTTTACAAGGAAAGCGATCTACTTCCATTTTAGAGAGATTACCGGCTTCCTCAAATTGGCCACCCCAATTATGAACATTGGGAATACTTATCTCATCTACTCGGTCTTTCCACTGATTAACAAAGTCCTCTATTTCTTGCTCTGTTTCATCCATTCGAATTATCTGTAATGTAATTTTCATAGGATGGTTTCTACGTTTTTCGCGTGCTATCAAAAGGGCTTCGAGATTAGACATTAGTCTTTCAAATCGACCATTAACTCGAACTTTTTCGTAAGTCTCTTTAGTTGCACCATCTAAACTTATACTTAAATGGTGAGGTGGATTATCCAATAATTTTTCAATATTTTTTGAATTTAAATAATGACCATTTGTGTTAATTTTCAAATTTAATGATGATTGCATCGTGTAGTTAATCATCTCAAAGACTTGCTTGGCTATAAATGGTTCACCATAACCATTCAAAGTGATTTGAGTAACTCCCGATTCTACACATTGGTCGATAACTTTCTTGTAAACATCCAACTCCATAACACCAAGTGTTCTTTCCATTTCATCTCTGGGACACATAATACACTTTAAGTTACACTTATTAGTAGGCTCTATATTTACCATAGTAGGCATCGGTAAATGATCTTCCATAATTTGATTATAAGAGTTTATTAAACTATCTAACTTAGGAATTTCTGGTGAATTTGAACGAACTGCATTCAACAATGCTTTTGTAGTTTGAAAATCTCGAGACGAACCGGTTGTCCATCTAACTTCAGGCCTATTCAACATCCCCTTCGCTTGTAGATATTCAATTCTTGATTGATCACACAAATCTGTACATACAATTTCACGAACACGTTTGTTAGATTCTGATTCATTGCAACGTTCAACCGTAAGACGATTTATAAACTCTATATTGATTCCTACCGGATATCCATAAGTGAAAATAAAATCATTCGATTCCATCAATTCAAGACCCTGTGGAATCAGCTCAGCTCCCAATATTGGATTGTCACAACTTAAACGGATTGCAATATCAAGATCAAACTGATCAAAAATCTCTAGAAGTCTTTGACTCTCATTCACCGCATTTGAATAGATTATTTCTACATTTTTGAGAGTTTGTAGATTTGCTATTATTTCTTTGGATTGATCTATTACAGATAAATAAACTGGTAAATGAAATTGTTGGGTTTGCTGGAGCAAAACCTCAAGAACATTTCTACTATCAATTGAATCAAATATTTTTGAAGGTTCACCAAGCCAATTAGTTTTACAATCCAGAAGAATAGCGAAAGCTTTTTTTATACTCATGTTGTGTCCGGTTATAATTAATCAAAATACTCTTATTTATCGGTTATCTTACTCAGGGGTCTTAGAATTGATCAGATTTTGCATACATTGCTCAAGGGAATATATATCATAATTGATTATATGTTCTCCTGCTTTTTTGGGACCATGATAAAAAAGTAAATCCAAAATCGAAAAACCATTATGAAAATTTGCATTAGCTTGCTCATAAGGGAAAAGTTGTTGATAATCATAAAACTTTTGATAGACAAGCTTTATGCCATTTTCATTGAAACAAGTTTCTGATTGATATACAGCTGCTTGTGTCCCTGATAAATATACAGTTCCATTAAACTTTTTTGTGATGTCTATTACTAAACTTTGTTTATTAGAATTTAATTCCATACTACTAGAAAAATCCACTCGTTTTTCAATCTTTAAAAGATTAAGAATCTCTTGAAATAATGTCCAATTTATTTGATGGATATACGAACTATTTATAGAAGCGTACCATTGCTTTATTAAATTAATAATAAGGTCAAAAAAAGGTGCTTTTCTGTAAAAGCTCAATTGACCAAAGTGACTATCCTTCCATTTTCTATGAGCTACTTCAATCGAATTAATACTAGCTTTGTGTGAATGTTTTTTTAACGGTAATCGTAAATATTTACTACCCGAAAAACTATCAATTGGAACCCTAGCGATAAAATTTTGACTAGAAATATTAACATGATCAAGCCATACAAAATGATCTGCATAATTAATTTTATGAAAATAACCGGGCCAAGGTAAAAAACCTGGCTGATGAATTGCTACAACCACTAAATTTGAGAGTCTTTGGCGATACTCAGTAGTATCGATATTTAAGTTGAAATGCTCCGAATAATCTAACACAATAGATATTTCTTTCTTCAAACCTCTATCATATAAAGACTCTAACAGTAAAATTAATTGCTGCTTTGAAAAACTTGTTAAAATATTTAAATTAGAAGCTATATCCACTAGCAAATACCCATTTATCAATCAAAAAAATGACATTTTACATTGCTAGTAAGATTCAAACTACTCTTGTTTACAAATGCATAATTTATTAAGCCCTCTTTATAAAAAGTATTTACTGAAAATGATTGTAGACGATTTATAAAAGTAGTAAAAAATTGAGTGCGAGAAACAAAGTGTTTTCAAAAATGATTTCAATTCTGAGTAGTGTTATTTTTATCTGTTTAATTTGTTATCTAGCGATCATAATTTTATTTTATTTCAATCAAACATCAGTATTGTTGCATCCTGACAAAACGATGCTTCCGTTATATAGACTACATTATGAAGAGTGCTATTTTGAGTCTGATAGTACTAAGTTGCATGGAGTATTATCATTCAAATTTGAAAATCGACCAATTGTATTATTCTCACATGGTAATGCGGGAAATCTTAGTCACCGTGTCAGTGTAATGAATATGTTCGAGCATCTTGAATTGAATTTCTTTATTTATGATTACCGAGGTTTTGGACTTAGTCAGGGAGAAATTTATCAGGAACAAGAACTCTATATAGATGGTCTTTCTGCCTGGAATTTCTTGGTGGAACAAAAAATGATAAAGCCCTCAAATATTATTATATGGGGTCGTTCACTTGGAGCTGCTATTGCTACTAAAATTGCAGCTAA
>JAYZAC010000112.1:0-14769 GCA_036339875.1 bacterium
GGCAATTTTAATGCGTCCAATTTCTTCTGATAATCTTTGCGAGAAATAGAAGAGTTATTAGTCATTAGGCAAAAAGGTATCTGCTCTTTGATTAAATATTGAAGAATTTCAATTGCGCCGGGTAGTAGTTGATCTTCCAAATATAAAGTACCATCTAGATCAAACATGTAGCCTTTAGTTATTTTTTTCATTCATTTCTCCCGAAGAATGATATTATCTCTACCTTAGAAAAGAACCAAGTATAAAATGTTCCAGTATTTTAGATGAGTCAAATAATGCATACTGAAATTAGACCTTGGGGCCAGTTCACTAATATTTATGATCAAGCCCATTCGAAAGTAAAAACTATTCAAGTAAGCCCTGGTCAGAGGCTCAGCCTACAATCTCACGAAAAGCGAGCCGAAACATGGG
Organism: bacterium; assembly: GCA_036339875.1. Lineage (GTDB taxonomy): Bacteria > Muiribacteriota > UBA6191 > UBA6191 > UBA6191 > JAYZAC01. Next base: position 412 of record JAYZAC010000112.1, read on the forward strand.
TAGTAATTCGTGGTTTAGCTATAGTGCAGTTAAATGATGATCTTTTTTCTCTAAGCGTCGGTGAGTCGATTCAAATACCCGTTGGTGCCAAACATCGTTTACAGAACGGGGGTAGTGAATTACTGGAAATAATCGAAGTTCAAACCGGTACCTATTTTGGCGAAGATGATATTATCCGCTATGAAGATGACTATCAAAGAGTCTGAATCCAATAACTAATTTTTAGAAGTTTACAGATACTGTAAATCTTTAGGTGCTAAACAGTTTGCTTGTTTGGGATGAATCCCGAAAAGGCGAAGGCAGAAACTTACACAATTGCTAGATTTAGTACCGGCAAAATCAAGACGCCATCCTAACAAATGATAAAGAACATAAGCCACATTATCAAAATCTCCGTAGGTAAAATGCCAGAGCTTTTTCATGCGCTTTTTGGCCGTCTTTTCTACTACGAAACAATCGGTGACTAAAATCTTGTTAACACTAAGGTAACTCACTCGATCAATGACTCTAAGCCCAGGACGATCAAGATCAAGAAAATTACCGTCGGACATTTGTATAGAAACATGATTCCATTCACTACCTGTAAACCAACAAATTAAATCGGGTATCCAACCTTGTTGACGAACCAAGCACAACTTCCACTTTTTCATTTGACCTTCGCTCTATACTCATCCCAAACCGCTTGACTTCTAACTTCATAGCCAGCCTGTTTTAGATAACGATGTGCCGACAAGTAAAACCTTTCTGCTTGGGAGTTATTGCCCTTATTCAATGCCTCTCTAGCTAATTTTAAGCTATGTGTAGCAATACGTTCAAATTTTTCTTTTTCATCCTGAGTTTCTTGCTGTAATTCTTCAAGAATACGAAAACGCCGAAATAAAACTTCTACACAAAGTAAAAAAATAGCAATTCCCAAAAAAAAGAGTGAGAAAGATGTGATCTTTATCTGTTCACGATCTTTATACTTTTCAAAAATTGAAAATAAATTAGCATTTTTAGAAAGCAACCTACCTTCGTCCATTCTTCTTAAGATATTAGCAAAATCTTTGTTTGAACTCTTGAAGCCCAATTCTAAAGAATCATTGATCTTAAATCTAATCTCTCTATTACTCGATAAAGCTTTTTTCTTGTGTTTAATCTCGTACAAAAAATTATAGTCTCCACTTATTGAGATTAACGCTTGAGCTACGTAATGCCCTTCTCCCATATATCTAAAAGCTAAGGACTCCTTGATTGTATTATCAAACAAATTCAAATATTTTGCTTTGATATCTAAGTTAGATATAGGCTCACCCTGATCATTAAAAGCCGTTAAACTTACGGTAATTTTATTTCCATTTACATCAAGCTTAACGTCATAAGGATCCCACCGTTTCTTTGAAAGTTTTTGAAAAGCACTCGACATCAATTTTCGTAAAACCGGATGCGTGATCCATTCGGCACTCCAAAATCCAGATAAATCCGGAGTCCAAGCAAGACTATGGCCTAGACCAAAATTCCAAATTGCAAAAATAGGATCACCAACTTCAGATGCAATCACAATTTGTCCTCTGTCTTTTGGCGAGGTAGCAGTATAGCCTAACAGGTCGGGAAGGTTTATCGGCTCCGGTCTAATAAATCTTTGATTAGGAACCCAGCGTGTACCAATACGCTGCTGCACTAATGGAGGACCAAATACATCATCCACAGCTTTTTTGAATATCTCAGATAATGAATTTACATTTGCAGAACTATAGAATTTTCCACCAGTAATCTTAGCGATATCCATTAAATTAGGACGATTAGCTTCTTCACCAAACGCAATCGAAGTTACCCTAATATTATCTTCTTTCAACTGACGCAACGCCTCCGGGACATCATTCCAATCAGACGGAGAACCATCAGATAAGAAAATAAAATCAACTCTGGTGTAGTTACGATTTAATAGTAAAGATGAGGCACCATTCAGTGCAGGATAAAATTTTGTTCCTCCTCCGGCTCTTATATTATCAATACCCTGTGCAAACCATTGCATATTTTCATCGGTAACCTTTTGTATTGGAACCGCAAGCGAAGCCGAAGTATTAAAATTAACAACCCCAACATCAATCCCTCGCATTTCTTTAATAATTTGCTTAGCAGCATTTTTTGCTACCCATATCGGTATTTGGGAGGAATCTGCTGTTTGAAGATACTTTTGTAACTCATGTGGGTTATTCCATACACTTTTGGAGTCTGCTAGCATAGACCCTGAGGAATCGATTATGAAAACTACCGCAAAAGATTTACGGTATGATCTGGGCGGCATATAAACAGGAAGTGCCTCCTCAATAGGGCTATCATAATACCCACCTTGCCCAAAAGAGTTCATTCCTCCAAGCATAGCCAGCCCACCGCCCTCAAATACAAAGCGCTTCAAATTCGATTGAGTTCGACTACTTAATCTCTTAGATTTAACATTATCTATTAAAACAAAACTATAAGAATTAAAGTCTTCATTTTTTGACAGATTCTCTGGAACTCGGAACTCGTAATTAAATCCAACATCCTTTAGAAGATTTTGCAAAGAAAGATTTTTTTGATCTCCAATGATCAAAGTCGTCTTAGGCTGATAAAACTGAACTCGATGCTCGAATACTGAATCGAAAGTATCCTTCTCAACCTTTGACTTCAGCTTAAGCTGGAAAACTCCAGAACCTAGTTGATCTGATTTCTGATCGAATTCTACAAAAGAATAACCTTTATCGACTCTAAGATTCCGAGTCTCCGATAAAATACCATCTCTACGCAATTCAAGAGAAATATCAGAAGTTTCAGAACTATGAATTAGACATCTAAGCTTGAAATTACGATTCTTCAAAACTTTTGAGGGACCATCAAAACTTTTCATTCGCACAATTCGAGACTTTCTTACAGGTAAAGCTCCCCAATAAAGTGAGCGATTTACCAAGCTATTAAAAGAATTTGGATGCTCTGTCTCATTACCATCACTCAATAAAATTACGATTGGATAATCCAAATCATCTAGTAGACTTTCTAATTCTGCGACGCCTTCGTAAATTCGCGAGAAGCTGACAGGTTTATCTTTCAAAGAATCAAAAAGTTCATCAATATTTTTATAAGTATTTAATGATTTTCCAAGCTTGAAGTAAGTTATTTTTCTTGGTAGTTGGACTTCAGAATTATTCAACTGATTGCGCCAATTTTGAAGCCATGATTTTACAGCATCAGGATCCACTGATGACGATCCATCATAACCAACAAAATAATGAGGACCCCCTGTGATCTTACGGGAGATCATAGAGGGGTCACTTATGGCTAAGACTAATAAAACTAGAAGTAAACCACGCATCATACCTAAACCGAGCAAAACAGGTTTGCGGGGACCTTTTAGTTTTTTCCATAAAAATAATACACTGCTAGGTACAAGAATTAGAAGCCAGAGAGCTTCAGGATTCGCAACATATAAACTCTCCCAAAAATTCATATTAAATTATGCTCGCCTACTGAAAAGATACCATTCGAACATCATGACAATAATCGCCAAGAAAATTAATAAACCTGTATATTGTGAATTATTAATTTTGGCAATTTCAAATGATTCTAACTCATCTATGGTGGGAGCCTTCAGTGGCACGGCAACTGGGTTTCTATCTGCATCCTTTAATCGTGATTCGATTACTGGGAATCTCGCGAAATAATTTGATCCATCCGAAGTTTTATAAGCTCCCTGTGAAGTAATCTCATCAAACTCAACGGAATTAATACTTTGAGGTTTTTTGGATACAACGAAGGTTTGATTTTTTATTACGTTGCTACCTATTTCAAATATAGAATTCATTCTAAGTTCTTGCAAAATGTAACGTAAAATATTTTCCAATAAGATTGGGTAGTCAGCATTACCAATTGAATATGAATTAAATTCAAGATTAATTACTATGCAAACAGGTAAGCTATTATGAATTAATAAACCTGGTGTACTCTTCTTCGCAAATTTTTGTTCAATTTGGATTATCGAATCCCATTCACTATTCTCTAAAACAAGATTGAGATTTTTAGCAGCAGACAAATTACTACCCCCAACGAATCTTACCAAGGGGTGAACGGATTCAAGAATATGCGATCTGGATTCCTTAAAATCTTCTTGTATTCCTTTTCCTTCAATTACATAAACAGTAAAAGCTTGAGGTTTTGAAGGTAAACTTTTAACACTAATAAACGGTATTTGAAATTGCTTATTATCTATAAGAAAGCGCTTATCTGAAAGCAAAAAATCTTTAAATAATTTGGAAAATAGATCGGAATCTGAAAAATCTAAAAGAGCGATTCTAGGGATTTTAGAATCAATAAAATATTCAACCAAATTATCCTCAACCAGCAAATCGGGCTCATCAGGAAGCAGCTCAAATTTGATCGGATCAGACAACGATACTGGCTTTATTTCAAAGTCAAATTGACGACTATCATAATCTTTTAACTGAAAGGGTAGTCGTAGAGGAAGAATACCCTTCTGGGATATCAACAAAATTCCACTTCCTCCAAACGAAGTACAGCTAACTTTAATATTAAATTTTAACTTTCCATCATTTAATAAATTCGCATCTATCGATTCAAAATATATATTTCGATTATTTTGTGCAGAAAGAAATACCTCTACTCCAAGATTGGATAAATTTAATTGTTCCTCATACTCTAAGGCATCAGTAAATAATGAAACTTTATAACCCTTTTTAATAAAATCTTTGATGCGCTCAATCAGATAAAAAAAATTACTATTTGGTAAATGTGAGGGTTTGATACGACTGAGTTTTACTTCTAAATTGCTTCCGATATCAATTTTTTTAAGCGTAGAATTCCATTTGTAAACTTCAATATTATTATGTCTAAGCACCTTAGCATGTTTACGAACAAGTTCTAAGCTACGATTCAAACGAGTCTCAAATAATCCTGAACGAGCTATCATAGAGCCACTATTATCGATTATATAAATCTGTTTTACATATCCTATTTGTTCCTCAAAATATGGCTTACTCAAAGCAAGAAAAAGAAGAAAAAAGAAAAGCAGCTGTAACCAGAAAATTATATTATTTTTGAATTTTTCGAAGAATCCTCGATTTCTACGTTTCTGATAAACTTTTTTCCATAGATAAAGACTAGAAATCTTATGTCTTACGGGTATTGATTTAAAGAAATAAATACCAATCAAAATTGGTAACCATAGTAGAAAAATTAGGCCCAGCAAATTACTTAATACAATCACAAACGCTTCCTCATGAGCCGGACGATAAAGTCTTTAAAATCGTCGTCGCTACGAGCGTAAGAGTACTCAAGATTGTATTTCTTGCTTAAGCCTTTGACCATTCGCTTATGTTCGTCAAGAGTTTCATGGTAGAGCATGTAGTACTCATCATCTAAAATCAATTCCATTTCTTGTTTATTTTCAATATCCTCTAGGATGGAGTTACCGTAGATTTGAGGATTTTCTTCATGGGGAGATAATATTTGTATTAATGAAACGTCATGTCCATAGTAGGCTAATTTACGAAGACAATGATCTATTATTTTTTCATCAGTCAAAAAGTCTGAAACAAAAAAAACAAGTCCCCTAGAGCGTTCTAATTTGATAAATTCATCGATACTTTTGACTAAATCAATCTCTCCACAGGGCTCAACTTTCTCCAAAAAATTTACAAGCTGAGAATATTTCCCAGGCGAATTTACCTCAGATAGGTTCTTGGAAAGTTTATCGAAGACCGGATAAACATTTACGTGATCTTTTTGATGCAGAGCAAGAAAAGAAGCTCCGGCTACAAATTTTAATGCAAAATTCCATTTAGAAGGTGCTCCGTACAACATTGATTGACTAGCATCCAGAAGAAAATGCACATTAAGATTTTCTTCATTATAGAACAACTTAATGTAGAATCTATCTAAGCGGCCCCAAAGATTCCAATCAATGAAACGAATATCATCACCTGGACTATATTCTTTGTAATCCTTAAACTCTACCGAGGCACCTTTGCGCTTCGTTTTTCGATCACCAATCTTTTGACCCGCAAAATTATGCTTACTTAATAAATTAAGCTGCTTTAAACCCTTAAGAAATTCGCTACTATGTAGGTCTGGTAAACTCACTTCTTCTCTGGAGAATAAAATCTTTTGAGAATCGCCTTATAAGACTTTGGCATTCTCGGATTATTCAATACTTGCTCTAAATCATCTTTTTGTTTTTTATATAACGTATTTCGAATATCTCTTTGATCCTTAAACTTAATTTTTTCAACTAATTTTTGTCCGCCAAGATTGCCAGATTTTCTGGAGTCTAGGCTAGCTTTAGCTCTTGACTTATTAATGTGATGCGTATGGTCCTGCCTTGAGTTTTTTAACGGATTACTTTTAAGAGAGTTATTTTTTGGAATAGTTTTTTTTTCAATATTTTCAATATTACGCTTTAGTTGTGCTTTCTTGGAAACTTCAACTTTAGATTTACTAGAATGTTCTTTATCTTTGCTTTTTTTCATACCGGCTTGATCAGATCTCTGATTTTGTGAATTCTCAGTGGAGATATTTTGTTTAGAACCCGCCTCAGAATTAGATAGTTGATTTCTATTTTTTTTTATTTTGGAGTCCGTTAATTTATAATTAGCTTTTGAGTTCCCTTGCCTAAGAGTGGAATCCATTCCTTTAGTCTTACTCTTTAAATCTCCTAAATTACTTTTTTTAGATGTCTCAATGGATTGCTCTGTATTTGTCTTATGAGATAAATTTAGAGGTTTAGTCGCTGAGTTTTGACCATTCAAGTTTTTATCTAAAAGTTTCGAATTAAAAGTATTTAATATTAAATACAAAAGTGTGAATCCAAAAAAAACAATAAGGAATCTGAATAAAGTCTTTTTCACCGATTGCTTCTCTTCTTTCTCAAAATCTTGATTTAAGATCTTAGTAGAAATCTTTTCAGCGCGATCATGCAGAAGTTTCAACATTAAATTTTCAGAGCTATTGGGGTGTTCTAAAACTGTAATGAACATATCTTGACCGTTTAGTTCACGGTCCAAACAAATAGCTGCCTCGTAGTAATTTCCCTTGCGTCTTCTGTAAAGAAAAATGTTGTAAATAAAGCTAATTGAAACACATACAAAAAAAATTGTGATAGCAATTTTGAAGGTATTAAATAAGAGTACGATTAAAGTAATAATGGACGTTATATATAGATGCAGATTGATATTGTGTAATACAATTTCAAAAATGCGGTGTTGCTGATATCGGCGTATGGAATTGAACATAATTTGAACGTGCCAATTATAGCAACACTTACCAAGAGTGAACCATAGCTAAAGGCTTATACCGACGTTTCAAAGTATAAATCTATTAAAGGCTCAAAATTTTTGTTTGCAGCGAAACTTTTAGCATAAATTTGAGAAGATTGCCTCTCTAAATTCTGCAAGAGTTTAGGGCAGTCATAAAGACTCCGTATTATTTTAGCTAACTCTTTTTCATTATGAGGGTCAGTATATAGACCAGATTCTGAAAAGATTTGTCGCAAACCAACATGATCGCTTAGTACCACTGCTATTCCTGTTGAAAAAGCTTCTACTATAGAACTGGGTAAACCTTCCTGATCACCAGAATGATCTATACAACTTGGATGTAGCATCAAATCAGCCCATTGGTAGTATTTAGAAAGCTCTTCTCGATCTGAAATATGGCCTATGAATTTAACCTGATCAGATAAGTTTAATTTAGACGTTAATTCCTCAAGCTCATTTCTACAGGGACCATCTCCTATGATTTTTAGTTCTAAATCAATATCTGAAAATTTGAGATCTGCTATAGCTCTTAATACTAAAGCGTGATTCTTTTTGGGCCTAAGAGAGCTAACCATTAGTAAATTCTTCAAAGAAGAGCTGTGACGATTACGTGATTTTAATGGATCCACCCCAACAAAATATTGCCTTATTTTTTCGGGGGAACAACCAAGTGCGATTAACTGTTCACGCATAGTTTCCGTCATTGCTACAACCGTTTGACAATACTTAAATAGAAAATGATACAGAAAATGATTTAATCCCATATTCTTTTTGGGAAAAGAGCCAACATCGTGACCGTAGAAACTAACAATCAGAGGCAATTTCCGAAATAAAGTCAGTATGAGAATGAGTAGTGCATTACTACCAAAATGAGCATGAATTAAATCGGGTAATTTTTTTCTGGAAAGAAAAAATAAGCGAATATATTCAAACCAACCAGAGCGAAAATCAATTGGACAAGATAACTCATTAGGGGTTTTCTTTATATATAAAAAGTCAGCTTGAATATCCTCGGAGTCTCTAAAAAGTCTCAACTGTCGTTCAATAAAAGTTTCGCATGGGCCAAGAGATTTATACTTAAAATGGAGGACATTCATTGGCAGATTATGCTCTTTTATATTTAATTAGTAAAACAATCATTCTCATTAAGAAAAGTATTTTTGAAATTAATCGATTCAGGAAAGTCGCTCTCGTTTTGCTTAAAAAAATTTTTAAGCCATGCCATCTCATGAGTGCTCCGGACCACTGAATTCCACCTCCACTACTTAATGACTCCCCATGAGTTACACAAACTCTAGAATTCACTGCAAATGAATGCCCAGATTCACTTAAACGAATACTCCATTCTTGATCCTCGTAATACATAAAAAAATCTTGATCAAAATACACCGGATTATCGCGAAAAAGGTTCATATTACAAGAGAAGCAAGCTCCACAAATAAACCCTGTTCTGTAATAATCTTTCGAAAATGATTTTAGCTTTTTATGTCTCCAAGGCGATATGGGCCAGTGAAACTCTTTCGGGAAATATTGAACTCCTGCGGCGATACGACCTTTTTTGAGTTCAAGAATAGGCTGCTGAATGGTGAGAGAACTATTCATTAACATTTTTACCCATAATTTCAAAGCTGGCATCGAAAGTTCAACATCATTAGTCAGTAATATCGCGTAATCAGCATTTTCCAATTGAGCTTGGTATAAAAGTTTATTCATTCCGGCCGCATAGCCAGGATTAGAAGAATTCCAGATATGTCCTATTTTTTCATCAAGCCAATCCAGTGGCTCTTGGTTATGATTAATTACCCAAATATTTAATATATTAGGATCCAGATAATTTAATGTATCCAGTAATAAATCTTTCTCTCCAAAATGCACTATACCTACAAATACAGAGGTTTTATCAATCGGATAATCGCGATTTACTAGCTTCTTCATACGATAATTATCCCTTCCTATAGTTACAAATATCAAACGAATATCAAAGTTTTTGTTAATAATCTTTCCCAGTGTCCCGATTACCTTTTTGAACTAGAACTGGGAGCTGAGGATGAAAGTAAAAATTAAAATCCAAAGAACCCCTAAATTAACCAGAGAGGGTAACAAGATTAGGGTGCGAAAGAATAAGTCTGAGCATTTATCTGATACCCACAAGGTGACGAAACTGACAGAGTTCATGCAAAGTGACATTTACAACTAAGTCTTATGGAGGAAGTGCATGGCAACATCTATCCGATTGCTAACAACTAAGGAATTGATGGACAAACTAAAAGTCAAGCGTAATACAATTTATCAGTTACGTAAGGAAGCTAATTTACCAACCATCAAGTTGGGAAGAACGATCCGTTTTGACGAAAATGAAATCGATAAGTGGCTCAAAGATCGACAAACTATGGGTGGCGACTTCGACGAACTATTGGAAGTAGGTTAGGCCAGATGTCTGAGACACTGTACTTCTGGCTACCTCTAACGGGTAGTCTAATAATGGCGATAGCGTTTGCGAGTATTCTTCAGGAAGCAATCCGTAGTCGTCAAGAAAATCAGTTTTTTCGCTCACATCCTAATTGTCGCTTACCCCAGTCAAAATCAGTTCAATAAATCCTGTCCAGTAGAACTTTTGTTGGACAGGATTTATCTCATTATTTGAACAGAATGACTCTTCCCTTTGCAAGACATAATAAAACGTGACATAATCCGCCTCTTTCGGAGTTAGTTTTGTTAAAAGGAATTCTTCATGAGTCATTTTGAAAAAGATATCTTATGTATTGGTGCAGGTTACGTAGGCGGACCTACAATGGCCGTAATGGCTTACAAGTGCACCAACTATCGATTCACTGTTGTAGATATTAATCCTAAACGTATAGAACAGTGGAACTCAGACAAATTACCTATTTATGAGCCAGGTTTACATCAAATTGTAGAGGCGGCTCGTGGAAGAAATCTTTTCTTCTCGACGGATGTGGAAAAAGGAATTCGTGAAGCTGATATCATTTTTGTTTCAGTTAATACTCCTACAAAAACCTTCGGTGAAGGAGCAGGTGTAGCTGCTGATCTTCAATATTGGGAAAAAACTGCTCGTCAAATCGCCGAGATCAGCACTTCCGACAAAGTAGTAGTAGAAAAAAGCACCTTACCAGTCAGAACAGCTGAAGCTATGTCCAGAATTCTTAAATCTAATTCTAGTGGCTTAAATTTTGAAGTAGTTTCCAATCCTGAGTTTTTAGCTGAGGGAACTGCTATTGAGGATTTGTTCAATCCAGACCGAGTTTTGATCGGTGCAGATTCTACGGATGCAGGACAAAAAGCGGGTAATGCAATTGTTGATATATATGAACAATGGGTACCAAAGGATCGTATTCTAACTACAAATGTGTGGAGTAGTGAACTCTCTAAACTAGTGGCTAATGCTTTTCTTGCACAAAGAGTTAGCTCAATAAACGCCATCAGTGCACTTTGTGAGGCTACTGGCGCCAATGTTTCTGAAGTGGCACACGCAATTGGAACAGATAGTCGTATTGGTCCTAAATTTCTCAAAGCTTCTGTTGGTTTCGGTGGCTCTTGCTTTAAGAAAGATATCTTAAATTTAGTTTACATAGCAGAATCGTATGGTTTGAGTGAAGTAGCAGATTATTGGCGTCAAGTAATTGATCTGAATGATTATCAACAAACTCGCTTCGTTAAAACAATGTTGCACAATATGTTCAATACTTTAGCATCCAAGAAAATTGCTATTTTGGGCTTCGCTTTCAAAGCAAATACCGGAGATACGAGAGAATCGCCAGCAATTTATGTAACTCGAAAACTATTGGAAGAACAAGCCCAAATCGTCATCTCTGATCCAAAAGCAATAGAAAACGCTAAAGTCGATTTGAGTGACGTATCTGATAGAGTAAGTTTTGAAATAAATCCGATTGAAGCCTGCAAAGGTGCTCATGCCATAGCTATATTAACCGAATGGGAAGAATACCGTAACCTTGATTTTGAACTGGTTTACAAACAAATGCACAAACCTGCTTTTATTTTTGATGGTAGAAACATACTAGACCATCAAAAACTGCAATCAATCGGATTCAATGTTTTTCCAATTGGCAAAGAAGCACTACTTTCTAGTTCGTAGAAAAACAAAAAAACCACACATAGCGTGTGGTCTTCTGTAGCTGTGGTTATTTTCACAGATAACCGTGAACTATTTCATCAAGGTAAAGCATACTTTCGATAGGCTTGATATCATTTTCCCTAACACTTCCTATCGCTAAATCCGTTATAGTTCGTAACTGTCCGTATTCTCTAATCATATCCATGTGTTGCGATTCATCGGATTTCTCACCAAGTACATATCCGACGCCAGCAGCCCCACCAGCCGTAGCTAGTGCAACCCAACCAACTGGATTCCAGAAATTGGTCGCTGCCAAGGTCACAAGAGTACCAACACCTAATCCCAATCCCGTCGCCCCGCCAATTGCTCTGAACTTCCATTTCTTGGATAACTTATCATCAATTCTATCCCAAAATTCGCGTGCTTCTTTGACGGACTCGGCGAAACGGTCCTGTGCTCTAAAGTCAGCACTCATAGTGGCAAGCAATGCAATGTAATTTTCCCATTGACTCCGTAAACCCTCCGCTTGTGATAGCATCTCACTGTGCCGACTATTTAACTTACGAAATTGAGGCTTTGCACCTTCACCAACATCATAAAAATCCATCTTATCAATATCGACACCTAAGCGAGTCAAAGCTTCGCTTCGGGATAGGTTTCTGAACTGACCGTCTTGGTTAGAAATGTAGGATGGCTGTATCATCTCTACAACGATATTCATTCCAATCAAACCTATCATACGCTTTCTTAACAATGAGAAATTCACACTACTATATAAATCTACGCTATTTTTATGAGCCGTTGCATAGACAACTTTTAGACGATTAAAAAGTTGACTTGCAGCGCTACCCTCTATCTGCATGCTTGCGATTTTGTGTAAATTTCTGGTTGCTTCTTTCTTACGCGGTTCCCATACCGAATGATAAACCCCTGAGAACCCACGATTGTCTCGATCATGAGCATCCCAGCCCTGCTCAACTTCTCTAGCAGCGCGTTTAATTAAATTCAAAATTTGAGAATTCATTGCTCTTATTTCACGACGCAGATCTACCGATGCTAAACTTCTTGATTTCGTTCCAATCTCATCATCATTATCGATTGTATACCTGTCTTCTCTCAAGAATGTAGATGGGTTGTTGTCACTGAATTGTTGTACGGCAGGATAAGCTGCCTCGATTGCACTGCGAAATTTTTTGGCTTGTGTTTTGGTGCGTGAGTCTGTTGATCCATAATCCCTTACATATCTCTTCAGACGCGTATACTCTTCTGCAGCTCGTTTAACCTTGGCGCGAGTATCTGCCGGCAGCGCACTGAGTTGCATACTTGCATTAGAGACAGTGGCCACCTTATCCCTGAAAACTCCTTTGAACTCAATTTTGACTCGATCCTCACTGGAAACCATTATGTTCCTAGACTGATCCGATCTTGCCTCCTCTGACGCATCATGAAAATGAGTCAGGGCTGTTTTGAATTCCCCTGAGTTCTCTCCGTGCATTTTTAATGCTACCAAGACGTTAACAAATTTTTTCTTAGATTCGACACTCTCATCTGCAATTACTGCATATTTAATAAGATCGCGTTTCAACTCAGCGTCTTTGACTGAGCTCAACACTTCCATAGTACTATCTACCAATGATTTTTGGTTGATTCCCATCATAGTAAGCATGGCAACTTTGTATGGTATAAATATGTGATCTCCCGCCATTAAATTACGAGGATTAATAGCCGTATTACCCATATTTTGAGCCAATAATTCTACGTAAATATCACTATTAAATTCACCGTAGATTGAATTTGAAATCTTCTCAGCGACTTCCTTCATATTCTTTTCTGTTTTAACTTTAAATACCGTCTTTTTTGTTTCACCAGAATCCCGCTTACCCCAATTTGGATTGTGAAGACCTGAACTCTCTTCTCCGGTTGTCCAATCCGAATCACCATTTTCGTAAGCATCACCGCGAGCACCACGGTTGGCGGGAGAATTGTAAGACAAATCTTGAGTCATTCGTATCTGCTGTTCGGTGTAGGAGGCAACAACAGCTTTGTATTCTCTCCGCTTTCTAAATAATCTACGACGCTCTAATAATAAAATATTACGAGCTTCAGAAGATCTATATTTAGAGAGGTCTTTATCGATTTTATGAATTTCATCATCAAGTTTTGAAATCTGAGCCAGGACATTGCCTTGCGTTTCAGCGATTCGACCCTTCTCCTCAAGAACCTTTCGATCATACTGCTGATCCTTAGGGGCTAATTGATAATAATCAGACTCAACTACTAGATCATCAACGTAAGCGTAAGTTGCACCTGAACTAAAAACTACGAGTGACGCTACGGCCACAGACAAATTTGATAATGTTCTTCGAAAAATTCCTGCACGCATAATGCCTCCAGTCTACCGGTGTTTCCGGTGACGTCATGAGATACTACGACACTCGCTGAGGAAAAGTTGCAATCAAAATTACTTCATCACTGAAAAATCTTAAGAACCATTATCAGGATTATTGAATTTACGCGAAACTTTTACCAGTTTAGATAAAATGCTTAATTCACGACCTAGCGATTTATCATCAATAATGCCTTTTTCTTCTTCAAAATAGTTTTGAAAATAAAGAAAAAATGAACCATAGAGAGAGTTTACACTCAAGTCATAATGACTCATATACAGATTTGAATTATCTTCAAAAGTAATAATTCCATTCTCAACAGAGCATTTATCTTTTCCTCTAGAAAATGTTGGCAAGCTTCGGCTATCAGCGATCCAATGTTTCAAAAGATTTCCATATCGACTTAACAGAATCCCTTTACGAATACTCTTATTAGCGTAAAAAGTTGTAGTAGATTCTGATAAATCTACTATTTGTACATCACCTTTTTTATTTCCCTGACGATCTTCATAGCTCACCTTAATTTTGAGATTAGCCATATTGCCTCGTCGCTTCAATTTAAGTAACACCATTCCACCCTTCGTTTTGCCAT
>JAYZAC010000113.1:0-20308 GCA_036339875.1 bacterium
GATTTATATCGTCGCGACAAATTAACAATGAGATAGAATGATTAAGGTAAAAATTGAGCCTATTCAATTTCAAGGTGCTTATCTAGATTTCAATGGCGAATTTGATTTTACATTTCCACTAAATCGTAAAATGAGGCTAGACCATTTTTTGAAATGCCTTACCACATTCGTAAGTCGTAATTTCTGGGTTCAAGCTATCGAGCGAAATTTGTTGACTGTAAATGGCAAATTGGCCCATAAGTCGATGAAGATATCTTTGGGAGACCGTATTCGATTCGATTATTACTCATTGTACAAAGCGCTTCGAGGAGAAGATTTAGGAGTTACGATTCCCTATGAAGTTCTCTATGAGTCTAAGCACTATTTACTCGTCAACAAACCATCAGGTTACCTTATTCATCGAGTCGGTTTTTTAGATTATTCATTAGTCAGTCAGGTAGCTAAAGATCGTAATGAAACTCTATATATCGTGCATCGCTTGGATAAATATACTTCGGGGGTATGCTTATTTGCTCGTTCTTCTCATGCCGCAGCAAAACTGACAGAAGTTTTGAAGAGTCAAGGTTTCTCAAAATACTATCTCGTAGCAAGTGAGTGTGGGTTAAATCATTCTAGCGGCTTAATAGAATTACCAATTGGTAGCGACGACCCTCGTATTCATAAAAAAAAGCAGAAAATTGATATGGAATTTGGACAAACAGCGAAAACTCGCTTCCGTTATTTGGGATTCAAAAATAATTTACATTATTATTTTGTGAGAATTTTCACGGGACGACAACATCAAATTAGGGTACATTTTCAAGCAATGGGAGCCCATGTTTATGGCGATGAACTCTACAGTTACGATGATTACTCCCATTTTGAGCCAATGCATGATTTTTCAGAAAAAGACCTAGGTTTACATGCCTTAAGATTGCGCTTCAAATGTCCTTTTGAGGGACATCAAGTAGTTGTAACTGATCGCCCGTCCCGGGTTCCTTTTAATGGTTTCTTCGGTTAATATCACAAATCTAATGTTACCCGAGCAATTTTCATTAAGTTCATATAATTTTGATTTAAATCCTAGTCGCATAGCTCAAAATCCAGCCTCTAGGAGGATAGATTCCAAGTTATTGAATGGTCTCAGTAATTCTTTGCAAGATTGTCAATTCAGTCAATTATCGTCCTTAGTCTCAACAATTTTTCCTCAAGGCGTTCTTTTTGTAACCAATAATACTGAAGTACTTAGAGCAAGATTAATGGGTCGAAAAGTTAGTGGTGGTAAAGTAGAGGCTTTACTTTTTGAATCACAAGAAGATTCATTATGGAAAGGGCTTTTTAAGCCAGGAAGGCGCTTGCACATAGGTACCGAAATTCACTTTAGCGAAAGCAATTATGGAGTGATTGAAGGGAAGCACGCTGATGGTACGATGACTATGCGCTGGTATGGTAAAGATTCTGTGTTGAGCTTCATGCAAAATAATGGAATTTTACCTTTGCCGCCTTATATACAAAATTTTGAGGGTGATCCCCAGCGCTATCAAACAGTGTATGCAAAAGTTCCCGGTGCAAGTGCAGCGCCTACAGCTGGCTTACATTTTAATCAAGAAATTATGAATGAACTTCGTGACTTAGGTTGTGACTTTGCTGAGTTAACTCTTCATGTAGGTCCTGGGACATTCAAGCCAATTGAGGAACAAGATATTCGTAACTATAAAATTCATGGAGAATGGATTGACGTATCAGAAGATTGCATTCGTAGAATAAAGTTGGCTCGAGCTAATAGCAAACCTATAATTTGTATTGGTACAACAGCTTTACGAAGTCTCGAAACTGTAGAGCGCTTGAATGGCTTAAGTCAAGCTTGGCAGGGTGTGACTAATATTTATATTTATCCGGATCAGAAAATTAAAAGTTGTGACTATTTGTTGACTAATTTTCATTTACCTTTTAGTTCTTTGTTAGTTTTGGTTGCGGCTTTTACAGGTTTTGATTTATATAAAAAAATTTATAATCATGCAATAAGCTCTGAATATCGTTTTTTTAGTTTTGGTGATTGCATGCTTTTGAAAAATAATAGTGGTTTGGATAAGTAATTATGGAATTTCAGTATCATTATTTGCTACTTGGATTAGTCCAAGGTTTAACAGAATTTTTACCAGTTTCAAGTTCAGGTCATTTGGTCCTTTTCGAACGGCTTCTAATCGAAGGGATGTCATCTTCTTCGCAGTTAACGGTCAATGTGGCTTTTCACATGGGAACCTTGATAGCAGTAATGGCATATTTTAAACAAGAAATTTTAGAATATTGCAAGGCAACCGTAAAATTTATATGTAGTCCTAAAAGTCCATTCAATCAAGTGCAATGGGAAGTTTTGATGGTTCTTTTGCTAAGTCTGCCCACTGGAATTCTCGGTTTAGCTATGAAAAAGGGTGGAATTGAAAGTATACCCACTTGGGGCGTACTCTTGGCTTTATGTGTTACTGCATTCATTTGTTTTGGTATTGATAGAATTAATAATCGGAATTTCTCGGCGAAGAAAATCATGCCTCATCATGCCATTATTCTAGGATTAGTGCAGGGAATCGCTGTGGTTCCCGGAATATCTCGCTCAGGTTCGACTATTTTTGCAGGGCTTTTATGTGGATTTTCGCGTGAAAAAATGGCAAGTTTCTCTTTTTTGATGTCGATTCCAGCTATTACAGGAGCTTTTCTTCTCGAATGTAAGGAACTTCTGGAAATGGGGGCTCAAGATGTACATCTTATATCTTTGGGTCTAGGAACCTTTGTGGCAATGTTAAGCGGTTATTGTTCGCTAGCATTGTTAGTTCGATTGTTAAAGGGTAAGAAATTCAAGATATTTGGATTTTACTGCCTAGCGGTCGCTGTGATTGGTTTCTTAGGTACCTGAGATTGAGTTCTGAGTCCCCCTTACAAGGGATTGATGATGGCTCCTAGCGGAACTGAAACAAAAAAAGATAAAGAATTAAAACCCCATCTTACTTTAGCTCAAAGACTTTTGGACGCTGCACCTGAGGAACCTGTTGAGCCTCCGGTTAAAACCAGAAAAGTTAAAAAGAAAGCTGTGGCCAAAAGTACTGAAAAGCGTGTCGATAAAAGAAGTTTGCCACGTACTCTCACAATCGAAGCAGAGTTACCAAGTATAGAAGTCCGTAGTCGCAAGAGTAACGAAATGCTTGGTGTCGTTTACATATGCTTGGCATTAGTTGTTCTCGCCGCTCTTACAATTGATCAGGAAGGTCAGTTGAAGAATATTGTCCATCAATTTGTAAGACTTAACGGAGTTGGTCCAGTCTTTTTGGCATTATTTGGAATTTATTGCGGTGTAAGGCGCTTAATGGGTCAGGTAGTCTTTGAAAAAGAGTCACAGATCTTGGCCTTTCCTATTATGTACTTTAGCTTAATCGGTTTTTTAGCTTTTGCAGGTCCACCACAAGAGGGTAGTCTTAGTTTAGGGGGGGTCGTCGGAAATTACTGTAATTGGATTCTTCAGTCCTTTTTAGGAAGTTTGGGTTCGGGTATTGTTTTAGCTAGTCTTTTCCTTGTAAGTTTTATGCATGTTACAGAGGTTTACATAACGGACATAGCTGTTGCTGGATATCGCTTAATAAAGACTCTGAGTCTTCAAACATGTAAGATTTTTCGTCTAATTTTTTTAGTCGTGAGTAGTAGTGTTTGGTCGTTATTACAGAAAATACATCAGTTAATCGTAATAATCATTTCAGATTCAATCACTTTATTAGAGAGATCTATCGTAGGCGGCGATGGACGACGAATGACTATGTGGCTTGAAGGACAATTTGTCTCTAATAAAACTTCAGAGGAAGAGATTGCAGAAGAAAGTCATACCAACAAATTAGAAATCGTGGAAGAGGTAGATGATTCAGACGAAGATATAAGTTTAGAAGACTGCAATCTGAAGGGAAATTACGATATCAATGATCAAAGTGTTCCTGAGTCAGATAGTTTTGATAATGACATAAATGAGTCCGGATTTGATAGTACAAAGTTAGAATCTGAAAAGGTGACGGAATTAGAGGAGGCTTATCTTTCTTCGCAGGATAATTCAGAATTGAACATAAACCATGTATTAAGCGAAGAGCTTATTGAGCAGCCTCAAACAATTACCGTGGAAGTGGAGCCCGTTTCAGAATCAGGTAGTCTCTTGTCATTTTTCAAATCTGAACAAAGTCCGCAGATTGAGGCAGAGATACCGGATGAAATTATCACTGTAGATTCCTCTCCAATGGAATTGGACGGAGACTTGAAGTCGATAAATAATGAGCAGATATCTGAGGAATTTCAGGAAGTCCAGAATTCTGATTCTGAATTTGAGGAGGAGTCTGATCTTTTTGATACTCCATTAGCAAGAAAATTACCCAGCACCGGTCTCTTACAAGAACCTCCAGTCAATTCTAAAAAGGATTCCAGAGATGATTTAATGAATCGTGGTTTACTTCTAGTTAAAGCTTTAGATACATATAAAGTGACCGCTGAATTAGAGAGCTTTGTTCAAGGCCCAACAATTACAAGGTTTGAGTTAAAACCTGCACCTGGTACCAAATTAAATAAAATTCTCAATCTTAGTAATGAGATAGCAATGTCACTTGCTGCAAAATCAGTCAGAATTGAAGCTCCTATACCCGGTACAAGTAAAGTTGGAATTGAGATTCCGAATAAGCATATGGTTCCAGTTTATTTTAAGGAGGTAATTCAAAGTATCAACGATGACTCTGATGCCCATCCATTATCTATTGCATTTGGTAAAGGAATTGATGGAAAACCAGTGGTTGGAAATTTAGCTAAAATGCCTCATTTACTTGTAGCGGGTGCAACTGGAGCTGGTAAATCAGTGTGTGTTAATACTTTGATATCCTCTATGCTATTTAGATGCACTCCGGAGCAGGTACAATTTGTAATGATTGATCCGAAACAGGTAGAGTTTTCAGTTTATAAAGGTATTCCTCATTTAATCACAGATGTTGTGACAAAACCTGAAGAGGCTGCGGCTGCGCTTCGATGGGGGGTTGATGAAATGGAGCATCGTTACACTCTTCTTTCAGCTTTTGGTGTGAGACATATTGATAATTTCAATAGTAAACTTTCCCAAGGAACTCTGAAACCATTAGCCGGCACTAATGTTGAAAAAATTCCAGAAAAGCCACTTCCTTACATTGTTATGATTGTTGATGAATTAGCAGATTTGATGATGGTTGCTAAAAAGGATGTGGAAAACTCAATTTGTAGAATAGCTCAGAAAGCTCGTGCGGTTGGAATTCATCTTGTTATTGCAACACAAAGACCTTCTGTGGATGTTATCACAGGCTTGATAAAAGCCAATTTACCTTCAAGAATTTCATTTATGGTTACATCCGGTGTTGACTCTAAAACTATTCTAGATCAGACGGGGGCTGAAAACTTACTTGGTCGAGGCGATATGCTGTATCTCCCCGGTGGACAGAATAAGCCCTCTCGAGTACAGGGTGCATTCATGGATGACGATGAGGTAGCCCTTTTGGTGGATCAAATAAAAACAAACTTTGGTGAGGCGCAATACGAGGATATTGTTTCTCAGTATATGGAAGAGGAGGAAGAGGTTGCTGATGATAGCGGTTTCTATGATGATCGCTTTAATGCTGCCTTGGATGTTATTGCCAGAGAAAAGTACGTTTCAACTTCTATGCTACAAAGACATTTAGGGATCGGGTATAATCGTGCCGCTCGTATTGTTGATGTGTTATATGCTAGAGGTATTTGTGGGGCTTCAGAGAGTGGAAAAAAGCGCAAATTGACAATTCCTTTGGAAGAAATACCTGATCATTACATTTGATGAGTAAATTAGATACTACAATTCGTTTAATTTATGGTCGAAATCCAATTCGAGAGGCCCTGATATCTGACACAGTTGGTGTTGAGACAATTTATGCGGCCAAGGGTCAGGACAAGATTGGACGACAATTACTTACTCTAGCTCGTCAGAAAGGTGTCAAGCTTCATGATTGCTCCAAAGCAAAACTGTTTGAACTGACCCAGACAAAGCAACATCAAGGGTTTGCTGCATATTGTGACCCGATTCAAACCTTTGATTTACTTGCTACGATAAAAAAATCTCAGAAGAAATTGAAGATCTTAGTTATCAGTCAGGTGCACGATCCCGGTAATTTGGGCGCAGTTATTCGTAATTGCGAGCATTGTGGAATTGATTTGCTAGTTCTAGGATCGAAGAGTTCGTGCTCTATTCAATTAGCCTCTGTTGCGAAATCATCAGCTGGTGCAGTGGAGCATATGCCAATTGCGCTAAGCGATGATCTTATTCATGATTTACATCAAATTAAAGATCAAGGGGTAGAATGTATCGGACTCGATATGAACACTTCACAAGAATTGATGAAGCTTCCCCGTCCTACTGGACATAGAGCCCTGGTAGTTGGAAGCGAGGGTTTCGGACTTTCTGGAAATATTCAATCCGCTTTACATACACTGGTTAAGATTCCAGCGACAGGTCGAGTAAATAGTTTGAATCTAAGTAGTGCTAGTATGGTTGCAATAACTAAAATGTGTCTTATTGATTGTGAAGTTAATGACTAAAAAAGATTCTTGGATACAGTTGAAACATGGCTTTTCTATAAACATTCCCTCAGACCTCCATCAAATTGCGAGTTTTATTTTTATGGAGCAAGAGTCCTGGATGGAAGTAGATGTTCAATTTGTAGAAACTCTTGCCCCATACTTAAGTACCTCAGTTGACGTGGGTGCAAATTATGGATTTTACAGTCTTCTAATGGCAAATTCAGGTTCGAAAGATATTCGTATCTATTCAATTGAACCGAATTCAAATACCTCTAGTCACCTTAGACGAAGTATAAGGGATGGTAAATTTAATGTCATATCAGTCCATGAAATAGCGTTTTCAAATTTTGAAGGTCAAGCAACGCTAACCAATTCTTCGAATCCCGAGTTATCGGAGTTAAATTTAGAATGTGATAGCGATCAGCCTGAAACGAAAGTATGCAAACTAGATAATTGGCTTAAAAAATTAGGTAACTTTCAAGTAGATTTTTTGAAATTAGACGCTGAAGGATCTGAAATGTCAATTCTAGAGGGTGGTAAGTCTTTTTTTGATTTACAGGATCCTTTAATAATGTTTGAACTAAAACATGGTCAAAAAGTTCAGACTGAACTGATTGATGGCTTTAAAGTTATGGGATATGAGATTTTTCAGTACTGGCCAGGAGTTAATTGTTTAGTTCCCGTAGATACAAGCGATTCCACAACTTTTGACCCAATGCGTTTGAATCTTTATGCTGTCAAAATTTCGCGGCAGAAAATTCTAAATGATTATGGTCTTTTAGTTCGAAAATTTGATAATACCCCTACTACGATTCCACAAGCACTTTTCAAAACAAGTTTTCATGAAAAACTCGAATTAAGCAGTGAGAATTTAAGTAAATGGTATGAGTCTTCGGATAGCTTGAGTAAAAAAATATTTGATGCGGTGGCGATATATGAAGACGAATCTGTAGATTTACAATCACGCGTAAGCGCTCTATATAGAGCTTCTAGACTTGTTGCATCAGTAAGGATTAGTGAAGAATTAAATATTTCAGACAGCTTTTCGTTGATTAGGGTTTCAAAAGATTTAGGTAATTATGGTTATGCAGCAAATGTGGCACTTAAATTACTGCAGCGTATTCAGGCAGGAGAAAGGATTATTATCGAGGAACCTTTTGTTTCTCTTGATTTAGATTCTGAGCAAAAGCTTGGATTTTATTCTCTGGAGAAATGGTTGCCGTTGGTACTAATTGAAACGCTTGAATTATGTTCTACATTCTCTGGGATTTTCAGTGCAGAATTATCACTAAATCGGTGTGATGTTCTGGACAGATTTGGCTTTTTGAACCCTTTATTGAATAGACGCTATATTTTGTTGAAAAAGTTAGTTAGAGGTCAATTTAGCCCTTTAACAAAGGATTCTCTGTCTTGTAGCTTAAACAAGAAATTTTGGCAAAATTCAGTATGACTAGCCTCTTAGTCTAAAGTTATAAATCTGTTTGACTTTTTATGTGGACTTTCCTATTATACTCGGGCTCCTTTTGGAGTGATGCCCAGGTGGCGGAACTGGTAGACGCGTTGGACTTAAAATCCAATGTCCTTTGGACGTATCGGTTCGATTCCGATCCTGGGTATCCTTATTTGTATTGGTCGCGGGGTGGAGCAGTCAGGTAGCTCGTCGGGCTCATAACCCGAAGGTCGTAGGTTCAAATCCTGCCCCCGCATCCATTTACGAATAAGGCCCTTTGATAGTGATCGCGGGGTGGAGCAGTCAGGTAGCTCGTCGGGCTCATAACCCGAAGGTCGTAGGTTCAAATCCTGCCCCCGCATCCAGTAATGGCGATGTAGCTCAGTCGGTTAGAGCAGCGGAATCATAATCCGCGTGTCCGGGGTTCGAGTCCCTGCATCGCTATTTTTTTCTTTAACTGAGAAATTCTCAAATCAGGTGCTCCTATTACCAAGTTACCTTTTAATCCGAGTAACCTCAAATTATCTTGTGATTTGATTGAAGTAGGTATTGAGATGGAAATTAGGTGATTTTTGCAACTTTCGACAAATTGAATTCGTAGTACCTAATGGACGGTCGCATTTACGGCCTAAATTAGGGGTATCTAATGAAAAACTTGATTCGTAAAACACTAGGGTGCACTGTTTTTGTAGCATTAATTGCCAGTTCGTATGCCAATTATCAGCAGCAAGGTTACAATTATGGGAACAGTTATACCCATGGTACATATGGCTATGGTCAAGGTTATCAGGGGAGTTCTTACCAAAGCTCTTATTACGGACAAGGATACGGTAATTATACCCAAGGTTATCAAGGTTATTATGGTGGCGGTTACCAATCTGGTATGGGTAATGCCTTTTCTTACGTAGACAATAATTGGATTGAGGATCAGTTACGTTTTGCGGTTACGGACGTCAACCAGAACCGTCCTTATGCAGCAATGCAGAAGCTTAATTCGCTCTCTTCTTACGTTCAAGGCTTCGGTGATAGTCAGCTTTACCGCAGAATACAGCTAGCTATTCGTCTTGGATATAAATCGTCTCTGAAACAAGAAGTTCAAACGCTATATGATCAGTGGAGAGCAGGAGGTATGCGGCTCGGGTGGGAATCTGGTGCGAATCAGTCCTACAATGGTCAAGATGATATTAGCGAAGAGTACATCATTAACCAACTAAACTTGGTTATTGCGGACATCAATAGCAGAAATCAAAATCGAGGAAAACAGCGTTTGCAGGGTTTGCAGTCTGCGATACCTCCGATGGGTAATGATCGATTGGTACGCCGAGTATATTATGCGGCGACGGTCAACCGACCGTCCCAAATGAAAGCGGAAGTGGAGAACTTAATACAGGAGATTAGTAGTGGGAGTATAGTTCTCAATGATACAGAGAATAATCCATACAATTATTATTATGGGTATGGAACAACCAATCCGTATAATCTTCCTGACCAAGGTTATCCAGGTGGAGGCTATAACCCATTACCAATGCCTTACGACAACGGGAGTGGTTTTCCAGGTGGTGGTTCAAGATACGATATGGGTTATGGGCAGCCAACAAATGAGCTACCTCAGGTGCCTGGTCCGGGAACAATTAATTATCCTGGAGGGTATAATGTAATTCCTCCGGTGACGGAATTGCCACTTCCCGTAGATCCTCCAATTACTCAACCAAATCCGGTAAGTCCACAGCCAACTCCGGCAGCACCTGCTATAAGTCTGGAACAGTTGAAAGCTAACGTTTCATCTGCCTACACTAATTTGAAGCAATCTATAACGGCCGGAGATAGAGATCAAATCCAGAAAGCTACGGACGCTTACAAAGCAGCTCAAACTTCCTACGAAGCCGCAAAATCAGGTCAGTAATCTTAAAATAGATATATGTGATACCAAGGTCTCGGGCCTTGGTATTTTCATTTTAAAGACGACTTGTTTGAGTTAAGTTAGTAGACTGTATCAATGTCTAACCAACTTTTTAGGATATCTATCCAACTTTGGATCCGTTTATTCAGTTTGATAGCATTCAGCTGCTTATTTTCAAAGCATGTACTTCAGATCCCAAACTATTTCATAAGTTCTCAAGAAATAATAGGATTTATTCTTTGGTTTCTTGAGGCCAGTATCTTAGGTGGCTATTGTGCTGCTTACATGCTTAGAAATCCTGCAACATCCACAGCTTCTGGCTTCAATGAGTTAATCTATCCTTTTATTCCAGCAGGTCTTCCATTTTTATTCTTTTTAAATATTGATCTAAGTCTTCCGTTGCAATTGACAAAAATCTTTGGTCCTGCACCTATAACAGCACCCCAGTTACTTTGGCCTTGTATATTTTTAATTGCTATTGGAAATTTAATATCAAGTATTGCATTATGGACACTGCGCTCAAATTTTAGTATCGCCACTGAATGTAGAAATATAGTTATGCATGGTGTTTATAAATACATATCTCATCCAATGTATTTTGGTCAGTTCATAACTTTTCTTGGAGTCATGCTCATACGAATTACACCCCAAAAGTTAGCTCTTTACGTCGTGTTTGTCGCTCTTCAGTGGATTCGTTTAAAAAATGAAGAGAAAAAATTAACACAGAACTTCAAAGATTACGACGAGCACATTAGAGCTTGTTGGATTCGCTTCTAGTTTTTAGGAAGTTAGTCCTACAATTTTTGTAAAAGTGAAGTATTAGGTAGGTCATAATGGCTAATATATTTTTTGGTAGAGGTAAAAAGAAGACATTAGTGGTTGAATCTTCTGATATGGGCTTAAGAGCTTTGAGTTTGGAGGTGACCGAAGAAAGTATAACGATAGAAAAATCATTTTTTTCGGCATGGTCTCTGTTTCTATCACAGACTGAAGACGACTTCACAGCTAACTTAGATACTGTTATGAAATCCCTAACAAGTTACTGTTCACCTAAAGAGTATGCAGTGGTTTATTGTTGTGGAGATTCAAGTAATTGGAATCAATGGACTCAGACTGGGGTTATTGAGGATGAGGAAGAGCTCGAGGAATATTTATTAGCGAAAAAAATTATGCGTGATCAGGATGTATGGATTTCTGAGGCATCGATATTGGGTCCAAGTATTTCTGAAGAAAAAGAATCTCAGGATGTTATGGTTCAGATGATCAGATCTCAAGTGGCGCAATTAGCTATGGATACAATAGAAGAAGCTGGTTATGAATTAGAAGCTATTGAATTTTTACCAAACACATTTAGCTCTTTTTATGATTATTATTGCGAAGAAGGTAGAACAAACACCGATGCTCTAATATCGATAGGCTGGGAAACAAGTGTATTAAATATATTTCATGAGAATCAAGTTAGATTTAGTTATTGCCTAAATTTTCGTTTAAGTGACTATGTGATTTTGATAATGCAAAAAATGCAATTGGATGAAACTAGCGCGATGCAAATAGTTTATGGGGAACTTTTCGAAGTCGTGATCAATGGTTCTGATAGTCAAAGTAACATCATGCCTCAAATTATAGATGAGGTAAGAGTAGAGTTAAATTGTCTTATAGATGAGATTCAAAGAGCTTTTGCGTTTTATATTACGAAAGTAGTTGAATGGAAGATAGAAAATATAGAAAGAATAATTTTTATGGGAATCGAGTTAAGAATTGAACCGATTTATGAATATCTCAAATCGCAACTCCGAATTCCGACAGTTAAGATAGATCCCATGAATAATGTAGAGTATTCCGTCGAGGCGGCTTCGAGAATAGAGAATGATAATTCTAAAGATATTTTAGCTACAAGTTTCGGCTTAGCTTTGCGATATGTAAGTAGTTAAGCCAGGAGAATTAAATGGCAAAGAAGTTAGGTAAAAAAAATAAGAAAAAAGGTTTAGATACCCGTGATTTTGCGGTCATTGGTGGTTATCTAATTTTCTTTTTAATCATTGGTTTTCTCTATGCACAGGCCTCAAGTGGTAATAAAGAGGTAAAGAAATTAGAGAAACGCGAAGCAGAGGTAAAGAAGAATTTTAGTAGAGCTAAACTAGCTAGTAAAGATATAGCTAAGCGTAAAAAGAAATTAAAGATCGAATTAGATGCTTCTGAATCTAAATATAAGAGGGAAGAAGAAGAATATACTTTTGTAGTTGGGACATCTTTAGAATATGCGAAAAAGAATAAATTAATGATGGCAGTATGGGAGTCTATCGACAAAGTTAGAAGTGTTGCCTTGCGATATATTTCTGTTGAAAAAAATAACGTTAAGCTTGAGCTTTTTACTCAGTCGGATGTTTTTTTGACTGAGTTCATGAGTGAGCTAAATAAGCGAAAAGATTTGATTCAAACAATTCAAATCACTGAAACTAAGACAGAAAAAGTTGGGAAGAAAAAGGATAAAGAAGCCTTAGTAGGTTATGTAAATATAATAGCAAAGAGGCCAGGTGGAGCCTCTATTATTGCTCCTAGTAAAAATATACAGAAGAGTATTCCGAATTCAAAAAAATTGAATGAATCAGAAAAATCGGTCAGAGGTCAAAAATCGAGAGCTAATTCTACGAGAAGCTCAAGAGCACCACGTTAATGGAGGAGGTTAGAAATGTTTAAGGCACTACGTATCAAAGAAATCATTTTATTAGCCTTGTTCGTCATTTTCGTTCCTTCATATGCTTTTTATCAAAGAGTAATAGCCCCTCGTTTTGGCTCAGCAAAAATAAAAACGTTGAAACGTAAAATTGTAAAGAATGAGAAAAAGTTAAAGGAAGAGCAGAAGAGTAATAAACAAGTTACTCGAGAATTAGAATCAATGAAACAGAAGATGAAACTGAACAATGAGCGTATAGCTAGAATGAGAAAAGAAGCTGACGAATTTCAAACCTACCTACTCAGTGATCGTTATGAAGTTGAGTTATATCAGTTTCTTTTTGGACGTGATGCCAGATATTCTGTAATTGGTTTAGGAAATAATCCCAAGCGCAATCCTAAGGGAAAGTACACGGAACTCGTCTATAGTTACCGCTGTAAAGGTAAATATGCTGACATGGTTCGTCTAGTTAAAAAAATTGAAAACGTATCTAGGTCACTCTCCATATCGAAACTGGAACTCAAAAAGCCAAAGCAAAAGCCTAATGAGGAGGTCAAGGAGACTGGTGAGGTTGAAGCTGAAATGAAAATTCATGCAATATTTTGGTCGGATGAGGCTGCCCTAAGTTTTGAGGAGTTCAAAAAAAATGAGCCCGATTTAAATATTCGTAAGATTGATGGTGACCCTTGGAATGCAAATTTTGGTGAAGTACAACGTAGGTCAGAGGGACCTACAGGACCTGTCAAAAAACTTTTTTTGGAATCTATTATGTATTTGAAGGAGCCTAGTCGTAGATCGGTTAAATTTGCAGGTGATTCCTCATGGTATCGTATTGGCGACGAATTCATGATTGAGGCTCGAAAAACCTCGACGATGGTTAGGCTTCTAGCTATAGGTGGTCGCTACGTTGTATTGAAGCATCTGAATAAAAATCAGGTATTTAAGATTTCCCTGGCTGTTGCCGAAGCAGAGACCAGTAAAGAACAGACAAATCGCAAAGAATTAATGCAAGGTATTGATTTGTAATTTATTAGAGCTAATTGTTTAATTGCGATTCTGCTACTCCAATACAGTCTATCAAAACTCATTAAAATTAACTGATTTTTGTCCGATAACTCCCTGGAACACTGAATTTTAAGGTTCGAAATATAGGCATTAAGTCCGTATATCCACGGGAGTGGGCATGGTTCATTTATATAGAAGTATGGCATGGTTATTGATTTTTACTATGCTTTTTCATAGCGTATCTGAGGTGAATTTTGTATTTGCTGAGGATGCTCCTTCTGCGTCAAGTTCTGCCGATGGAGAGCAGAAGCGAAGAAGGAGACGTGTACGTTCCCAAGCTAATAACAGTGTGGAGAAGGTCGCAACACAGGCTACTAATAATGTTGCAAATCAGAGTTCCGGCGAAGCATCAAAGGATGTAGCTAAAGTCGATGAAGAAGGTAGGAAATTTTTAACTACTTTAGGTAGTGAAGACATTTTTGGAAATGAAGCTAAACGAGCTAAATCTAAGAAAGCTTATTCAGATCTTGCGAAGCAAAAAGACTTATACAATGATGATTTGGACGTTTTAGGTCCAGATGATGCATCGCCTGTTCTTGCAGATTCTGTATTCGGAATTAAGGGGAAACAGCGCATTAACCTTATTGCTGATGATATTGAAGTCAAAGTATTGATGGATCGTTTAGCTTCCGAGTTTAAATTAAATATTGTATCTAAAGCTGTTGCAGGTCGACAAAAGATGAAGGCATCTCTTTATGATTTACCTTTAGAAACAGTCTTTCAGGTTCTTCTTGAACAAGCAAATTTAACTTATGAAAAACGCTCAGGGATAGTTTATTTGCAGGAACGAGGTAAAGGGCAGGATTCATTTCTTACCGAAAGATTCTTTAAGTTAAAGGAATATGCAGACTTTAATTTTGCAAATGATTTGATTACCAACATCGCCACTACCAAAGGTAATAAGATTATAAAAAATACTCAGAAGAAAACTATTTTTGTGTCAGAGTATCAACGTAATTTGGATAAGATTGAAAAAGTACTTGGTGAGTTGGGTTATCTAGATGATATCGATCCAGATAGTTCCACATTTTATTATCATTATTTAGGTTTTAACTATGTTGATGATTCGGTAGTTAAGGATATTGTTGATAAATACAAAAGTAAGGATGGTAAATCCTCTTATGATGCCAAATCAAATCGGTATCTAGTATTTGATACTCGCGGTCGTTTTGAAAAGATGAAGAAAGCGTTGACTTTTGTAGACGTTCCTCGAGGGCAAGTATTTATAGATGTAATTTTTGTTGATTTGACGGAAAATGACTCAAAACGTCTTGGGATGAATACTACATTTGATTGGAATCCGAATAGTCCTGATAATGCGGATCAATTAGTTACAACTCTGGCGACTGATGTAACAAATTTCTTTAACTACAAACAGCCAACCCACATTACTAGTATCCGTGCAACGGGAATAAAGGAACATAGCAATTCTAACATTATAAATAATCCAAGACTGATGGTATTAAATAATGAGAAAGCCGTTATTGACGTTACAGAGAAATTCCCATATGTAATTAATGAGAATAACAATGGTGTAATTTCTTCGAAGATTCAAAATCAAGACATTGGAGTCAAATTAGATGTAAATCATAGGATAAATTCTAATCGTGAGGTTCAATTAGCTGTTAAGCCAACTATAACAGTATTAAAAGAAGTTAAAAATATTGTTACATCAGTAGTAGATACCAATCAGGCTAATGCCCGTGTAACTGAAACGTCTTCAGAATTTCCAATAACTGACGAACGTAGCATTGACACCCAGGTTGTAGTACCTTCAGGTAGAACTTTGGTAATTGGAGGTCTTATAAAGGAAACGGATAGAAAAAGTGCTGATCAAATTCCTGGCTTGGGTAGATTACCGATCTTCGGACCTTTATTTCGTCGTAAGACAAGTGGAGAAGAAAAGTCTCAATTATATATTTTTATAACACCGACTATTGTTCGTAACGCTCCAGAATCAAGTACTTATAATGCGGTGGCAGGGGATGAACGTCTAGCTTTTTTTCCATCAGGTAAGACAAGTACTCCAAGTTCATCAAACGGTCAATTGGTATTAGAGCGCTCGAAGACGGGTTCGAAGAAGGGTAAAATTCAACGATTGGAAGTTGTAAGATCTCAAGCTAACACAACTGTAGAAAATAAGGGTTCTACTAATAATCTTGTAGCTGAAGGTAGAGATTCTGGAAAAGTTGATTTTAGTAAATTTATCAAGAAGATCGCTGCTCTTAAACAAAAAGATCGAGTTGAAAAATTACAAGTTCAAGAGAAAAAAATAATTAAAGAGCGTAAGGAAAAGGGATTCGAGAACCTTATAGATCAGTTAAAAGTGGATATCCGTGAAGAAGCTAAGCAATATGAGGAAGCAGTTGATGATCAAATAACGGATCCTCGTAAAACTGAAAATTCTAATTCAGAGAAATCAATTACAAAGAATCAGCATGTTCAGAATTCTAAAGAGAAGGCTATTGCGGACAAGGTAATAGGTCAGCGGGCATCTCGTATCGCACGATTGTTAGAGCTTTGGGAAAAACAGCCCATAGAAGGAATAATGACTGGTGAGGATGTTAGAAGAGAGCGTGAAAAAGAGCGTAAAGCTGCAGAAGAGGATAAGAAAAGAAATAGAATAGCTGCTCAAGAGTTACAAGAAATTTCAGAGACAAAATTAGAATCTGAAACGAAAGAACCAACTAAAATAGAAGAATCTAAGGAGGTTGTCGCCCCAGTCGTTGAGCAAGCAATTACAATGGAATTGTTGTCTCCATTAGGTGCACCTAGTAATAAGAGCGAAAAATTAATTGAAGTAGGGGGCTTCAAGACAGGAGATATTGAGAATAATAAAAAAGCTAAAGAGTCGAGGTCCAAAAAGAGCCGAACTAAGAAAAATAAGGCTAAGGATAGAAAGAGTAGAAAAAAGAATCCTAGAAAAACCTCTTTTTTGAGAGAGTCTTATGAACTAAATGTAGCAAAATTAAAGCAAGGTTCGACGGACTCAAATGTAATAGTTAAACCTTCTAACAACATGGACTCATCACTTGATATTAAGACTATCGATAAGTCCAATGGAAACTCTGTAAAAAAACTGACTGCACAAATTGAATCATCAGAAGCACAGAAATCAAAATCTGAGTATGTATCAAGTAAGGATTCACCGACTTGGGAAAAAGATTTTTTTGAAAAAGATTTAGCTAAGGTTGTATTTACAGAGATCGAAGACACAATGTATGAAGAAGAGGTTTCTGAAATAGACTCAGAACAAATTTCTACAGAATTTTCGACCAATATAAATCAGGTAGTCCGTACAGGTTCTAATAAACGGATGATAAAGAAAGAGAAGCTTGATTTAGCTTCTTCCGTGGACAGGAATTTAAATCCAAATAAAGAAAGAAGAAAAGTAAAAATTAGTAGTAAGGATAAGCGTACTCAACAGATCTTTGAAAATTTGATGAGTCCTCAAAAAACGGTAAAATCGGATCGATCTGATGTGGTGATAAGTAGTTCAGATCCTAGAACTCAGAAAATTTTTAATGAACTTTTCAATATTCCTGCCAATAAGTCAAAGAAGATAACGAAAGCTAGACCAGTTAAACCTCAACCACGGCCTGCAAAAGTAAGAAAAAACCACCCAGATCAAACAACTAACTTAGATAAATTAAGCAGTAAAGAATCTTCGGAAAAAGCGTTCGAAAGTTTTCTTGATCAAATGTTTATTGCAACTCCTGATGATGATTCAGATAAAACTAAAGGGTCCATCAAGGAAGTTAAGAATGATAAGTCGTCCGATAAATCTGCAAAAGTAGTAAAAATGGGTCCGCCGAAAGCAGAAAAAGAACTTTTAGAGTTTCTAGATAATCTTTAGTTTGTGAAAAAAATCTATTATTTTGATAGACATTTTTAGCGGAATTTAACTCAATTTCACGAAATCTCCTAATCAGTGAATGATGCCGCAAATTGATTGTTTTGCAAGTAGAGACTACTTAACTCATACACTATTTCATCACCTTTCGAAAACTGGGGCTTAGTAAGTGGACCATCCGATCTTGTTTGTAAGTCATCAGATAACAAAGGATGCAAGATTCGCCAAACCTTTAAATCAATTTGATAAATAATCTTACTCTCAGTAGACAGATCTGCAGAGCCATCTGTACCATTCATTGGAGTAAATGTGGATGTTGTGCGATAAAACGAACCGTTCATAAAAATATCTCTATACTGCATACCATCAGGACTGAATAAATCAACACCTGCTGATGCTATTGGAGGAAAAGTAGTTTCAATTTTTTGGTATGCAGTGAACCCAGATTCATGTAAAGAATCCATCAGCTGGAATTTGTGGAGATAGGAGTCCATGACCATTGTACCAATTGTCATACCGGTTACTTTGTCTCTTTGTATTAATGCAACTTCAGTCATATTGGATAGTGCTGCAATTACCGGTAGAATGGCAATAGCGATGAGCGTTATAGTTAGAAGTAATTCAACTAAGGTCACGCCAGTGATTCGTGAGAAATTTAGATTTATCGGAATATCTCTATTCATCAAAACTACTCCCAATCTAATGGGATTTCCTTTGTCTTTGTGAAACTCAACTTATTTCCAGCCCAGACTGTATTTTGATTTAGATTTTGGAACTCTATACTGCCACTGGAAACAATGCTTTGGCGAAGAGAGTCATAACGTGCATCGTAGGTAGCTATCCATTGATTAGTTTCCAAACATGTTCCTTGACTGTTGCCAGTCAAGCAACCTAAACCACGGGCATCTGTGACACAGCATGGTCTTTGCGGATCAGCCTGATCATCACACCGTAAAAAACCTTCTTCTGAAGTCCAAGCAACACAAAATTTTCGTCTATACGTAAAGATAATCGGAGAATTGACTGTTTTGGAAATGTCTTCTGTAATAATTGTATCAGTATGTATAAGACCTGAGTGAGCCGCATATTCCACTTTACTTTTGGCTACTAACATATCAATGGCGAGACTTTGCGTTTCAATTAACTCGGAGAGTGCGATAGTAAGAGTAGAGAACACCAACATTATTGCCAATGTCATTACCAAAGTGTTGCCATCTTGTCGCTTTTTAAGCACAAGCTACCTCCGTTCGAATAATTATCTCTCTTTTGCAGATTGATTTACAAGCTGTGACTTCTAGATTGTCATAAAGAAACTAGATCAGTATGGGAATTGACACAAGTCTAGTAACCATCTAAAATCGCGATTGGATGTAGTTATGAGTACAAATCTTAATCATATTAAGCGATTTATGTTCAACTTTTGCTTATGTCTAACGCTTGTAATGTTAGTTGGATGTAGTAAAAAGAAGACCCCGCTGGGGAATATTCCAATTCCAAAAATTCCCGACAAGGTTGATTTACTGCCTTCTCTGGTTAATGTTAAATATCATGAAGGGGTGTCTGGAGTTGATTCCTGCAAAACATGCCATAGCGAGATTCATTCAGAATGGCAGCAGTCATTGCATTCGAAAGCTGCGCATTCGGAAGCCTTCAAGAAGCAATCCGATAATTTTTCATTCAAAGGTTGTGTTTCATGTCATGCCCCAGAGGCTCCAAACTTTGATTCAAACAGACCAAAAGCTCGCAGTTGGAAGATACATGAGGGTGTGACTTGCTCATCATGCCATGTAGTGGGTAACAGAACTCTAGGGACTGTGGGTTCGAATGCACCACATCGTACTCTTAAGGAAGCTAAGTTGAGGACGGAATTGGCATGTATTTCCTGTCATCAGCAAACTGTAGAGCAATGGCGAGGAAGTTCCTACAAAGAGCAAAACATCTCATGTCAACAGTGCCACATGCCCTACAAACGTCGATTTATATCTGATTTTCACAAGCTTTATAATAAAAAAGATTCGCGGTCACATACATTTGAAATTAATTTTGACGATTGTCTAAAATTAAGTCTACAAGTTAGTAAATTGACGGGCCAAATACAATTGAAAGCTAGCAATATCGGTGCAGGTCATTCTATCCCTACCGGTATATATGGGGATACGGCTTTATTTTTAGAGTTCAGCGTAATGATGGGATCAAAAACCGTATTTTTTCGAGAGGAGCGATTATCATCTCAAGACAATACTGCGATACCAGTCGATGGCCACAGGATATTTTTCTATAATTTCAGAGCAAAGCCAGGAGAAAACTATACTCTGAAGGCACGCGCTATTTTTAATTCTTCCAGTCATCTGGAGGATAAAGTTCTGGATGAGGTGGAATTGCCGCTGAAAATTAATTCCAGAGGTTCTAATAAAAAGAAATTTCTTTTACAGTAGCTCTATCAATTATTTATTCGATCATCAGATTAAACACATATCGACGCTCGTATAATATTAAACCCTGCTAAGTTATACTTATTCATGTACTAGTCATACGTCGTGAGAAGGGAAAAATGGAAGAAAAAATTCAGAGAGTCTTACGAAATTTTTCAGTCTTATCGAAATTAGATAAGCAAAAACAAATAATACATTGGGTTAAAAAAGGCTCTGAATTAATTATTCCTATTTTGAAATCTATCGCAGCGGAGGATTCTGAGGTACAAATTAGATTTTTGGCTCGGAAAGGTTTATACCATCTAAATAAACGCTTCAAGGAAGAAGTTAAATTTCATTTTGAATCACAATCTTTTAGTGAATT
>JAYZAC010000114.1:0-6556 GCA_036339875.1 bacterium
CAAGTATGTAAATACGAACGCTAATTTTGGTAATTCAACTTGCGGCGACGACGACGACGAGTATCCCTCACTGGCGGCTGCTCACTCTAAAGCAGAACTAGACAATATAGCTACTCTTATAACTAATGAAATATGGCTCAATTACACTCCCAATGCAAATAATTGGGAAATTAATGACGGTACACGCAAGGATTACAGCCCCACAAATAACCCCAATAATACAAATCTAAGATTTGAAATTACATCAGATAATGAACTGTATCCTGCCAACAAAAACAATTCAAGGCATCGAGTCTGCAAGAAACCACTCACAGAGTGGCCCGCAAGACGTATGCACGATGCGTTAGTTTTCAATAGTCAAATATTCGTATTACCCGGTAACACGGGGGGTGGTAATCGAATTAACGGTGTATGGTACTCAGACAATAATGCCGCAAATTGGCAAGTATATGATGATACAGCTAGTGAAGAATACGTAACTATTCATCTACGCTCAGATAATCCTGATGGAGACCAAATCTGGTATAACGGATCTGGCATAAGTCATATCGGTACTTCGGTGGGCGACCCAACACATTCCAACTCCGAAAAACATTTCGGTAATAGTTCAGTTAAATTCAACCCACAAGATTCAAACAATGATTATATCGAGTACGCAGATTCTGATGCTTGGGATGATCTAGGTAACAATGACTGGACTCTTGATGTTTGGCTGCGACACTCCGCATCTTTAAGCGGTGAAAAGGCTATTATTGGAAGGTATACCGATTCAGACACCTATTGGGCTCTGATTTGGGATGCCCGCCAATACTTCAGGCTCTACTCCAAAGGTGGTACAGAAAGTGACGTTGTAAATCTTGAGTGGGATTTAGGTTCTCAAAAAGCCCCAGACTGGTACCATATGGCCTTGGTTAAAAAAACTAATCCAAACGGCGATGATGAATACAAACTCTTTTTTGATGGAAATCTTGTCAGTACGAAGACCGGTGAAGTGGAGTTTCCTACCGGGCTAGATTCAAAAATTAAGATCGGTAAAGCGGAATTCGTAGACGGAAGTGGCATAACTCAGGATTATTACTGGGATGGTTATATGGAAGAAGCTCGTTTAACAATTGGAAAGCGTCGTTGGACTAATGATTTCAACCCACCGAAAGCTTTGACATACGGTATGTTTACACCTCGTTCAGACTACGCTTCTGTTGTTTTTAATAACCGCATTTGGGTATTTGGTGGCTTCGATGGTACACAACAGAATGACATCTGGTCATCCTCCGATGGCAAAGAATGGAGGCAAGAAGGTAATGGCGAATGGTCACCACGGGAGCAGCACAAGGCTGTAGTTTTTGATGATCCAGACAATAGTAATACGACCACAATATTTCTTTATGGTGGTTATGATGGAACCAATAGTCTAAATGAAGTCTGGTCTTCAACAGATGGGGTAAATTGGACTCAAGAGAATGTTGGTGGTTCGCATTGGAGCGCTAGACAAAATCATCAAGCTGTAGTTCATGATGGAAAAGTTTACGTAATGGGAGGCAAAAGTAATTCGTTGAATAATGAAATCTGGAAATCAGAAAATGGCCACAGCTTCAGTCAAGTAAATGCATCGGGCCATTGGGCTGCGCGACACGGCTTTGCCGCGGTTTCTTATGATAATAAAATTTATGTTATTGCAGGCGAAACAGATAACAATTCGCTAAAGAAAGATATCTGGAGCAGTTCTGATGGTAGCAACTGGACCAATCATGGTGATCAAGCCTTTTCTGCTAGGAAAAATTTTCCAGCGCTAGTATTCGACTCCGGTCGAAGTTCTGAAATATGGGTTTTGGGTGGCGAAGTCGGTGCTGCTGGAGGCGGAACCACTGTGAGTAACGAAACTTGGCATGGTAATTTTGAAGACTTTACGATTAAACAATTTGAAGATCGTAAGTACTTTGATGATGCAGACCAGCCTTATACATTTATAAGTTATTATTATGATAACGATCGTTCAGGCACTTATTTAAGTCATTATAAAGCTAGTAACTCCAGTTACAGTAAAGGCGCTACCGAGGAGGTCACAGATGCTGATGGGGCAAGATTTCTGTACTGCGCTAGTAAAACGGTTTGCTATGTCTCAGATAGTTCTGGTGATATTCATCGATACAAAGCTAGTGCTGATAATGAAGACGCGAGCTGGGTATTAACCAAAAATCTTTCGAATTCCTATGGTGGAGTTGACCTCACTGACAAAGAAATTGTTCATATGGCATCCACAACCAAGAGTGGTGAGACCAAATATCTATATGCTCTTGCCAAAAGTGGGGAGTTATTTAGGATTCCATTGAACTCCGAAGGAGATATTGATGCCAACACAAATTTCGATCAAATTCCGTTAGGTCAGACACCACAAGGTGGCGGTGATACTTATGACCCTTATGAAGCTCGTATCAAGTTGTCTGAGGGTAGTAATGATGAAATCATTATAACTGGACTCGATAAGCATGTTCTTCTACTCAAGAAAAATAAGTCTGGTAAGTATGCCTGTTGCCGAGCTGGGTTAGACTAAAAGAAAATTAACCTACATTACCGGAAAGCTCATAAACTGAAGTTTTACTTCGCTTTCATCTCTTGATTTGGAGGTATCAAGACGTGAGTTCCACTTAACTAAAACTTCTACCTTAATGGAGTTATTTTGTGGTTTGTAAATGCGGCTAGTGCGAGTATAAATAGAAAACTGATCGGCCGGCTCATAGTTTATCTTGATCATATCTGATTTACTTTTCACTGACTCAAAAGTCTTTACCGGGGCTTCAACACATTCATAATAGTTTGCCGTCTCTGTTAGGCAATCCTTAGGTAAAAACTTGATATAAGTTTGGGGATACTTAAGTGCATTAAAAGTCTGAGCCCGCAACCACTCAGCAGATTCTGTTGCAAGACCAAAAGCAACTGTATCCTCCTCCACGGAGGACATTGCCTTGTTAGCTTGCGAAATCATATCGAATACTGGAACAACACCCACGGCAACTATAATCGCAGCTATCAAAGCTTCAATCACACTAAAACCTTTCTGACTATTAGACAGATTTAGCTTAAAATTCATCTTTGACTCGTTCAAAAGTATGCGAGATTCTTAATGTGTAACCTAATCTGAGCTGCTCGCCTGCTTGCTTAGCCTGTCTAAAGAATTCACGAGCTATTTTGCTTCGACTATCGTATCTCAAAAGCTTCTTAAAACTACCTCTTTCAACCATACCTTTGCGCATATTGAAGTAAAAGACCACATCAAACTGGAGTTTACCTGCATGTTCCGTAAGTTTATCAAGTGGTAATTTTGATTTAAATTTACCTTCGATTAAGGCAATATTCCCACGCACTGCCTTGAGTCTGTAGCGCCCTCTCACTTTACGACTCTTCTTATTCCCAATACCTAGACTGTAATGGTATGTCTTAGACCAACTTTCTCCGATTTCTAAAGGGGTATCAGGAAAGCTAACTACCATCTCCATGAGATCTTCAGAATTAAAAGTCCCCGAATTAAAAACCTTTACCTTACCCAGTGAAGAGTCTAGTAAATATTTATACTTGACACCCTTAGCTGAAAAATCATCAAGTTCCACTTCAGAGCCGTTATGCCAACGTCGCTCAACAACTAAGTGTCTCTGAACTTCGGCTTGTAGAGCAGAATTTATTCCTAAAATCTCGTCTTCGTAATGACCCTCCATTCGCTCATCAGCACTACGAATATCTTCGACACTAACTAAACGGGCTTGATGGCGACCTTTGAATTCATATTTGATTTTTTGTCCCTGCTCAAAACCATATTCTAAACGATATGATTTTGACTGGGTATTTACTGTAAATAAGCTAATAAATAAAAAAAATCGAAGCATAGAATCTATCTCCTCGAGCTTAAGAGGCTAAGATGATAGCACGATTTTTCGAATTATAGAGGAGACTCAATTTTCTCGTTGTTATAGATTTTATAGTAATGCATCGGCTTAGCCAAAATGAGCTTAGGCTGATCATCCATATATCGTGGGTCATATGTAAGTTTACTCCCATCTTTGAGCTCGAAGAAATTTAGAGAATCGGTGCTTATTCCACCATGAATATCTACTGCAGAGGTTACGGTAGAAACAGTCCCTTCATCACGGACTACATCAAATGAATGACACATCAAATAGGCTTCAACTTTATCCGCTGTTTGAACAACTATATCACCTCTTCGTGCCCTCGAAACTAGAACTAATTTGTCATTATTAGTATCTGCGATGATACTTTGTAAAATTTTAATTCCACCCATTACCAATAAGACACCTTGGCCTCTAATAATTGTTTTTTTATCAAAAACAACCTTGTCAGCCAAGACTGCTACAATTCCATCGATATTGAGTATTTGAGTACCATCAGCTAGTGGTGTCATTATGTTATTTTTTACAATATCCCAAGTTTTGTCTTTTCTATTGGGATACACTTGTGAGAAATCTTTGGCTCTGTTGTAAGGAAGGAATGCTATACGCCTCATATCTTTCATATGTTTATCAACAATTAAATTATTACCTTCAAACAGTGACCAGGTACTATTACTAAAAACATCCACTTCATACAGACCGGCCTGTGGCACCTGATGAGAAATTTGCGGGTCTGACTTGTTATGATCAATCCTATCATTATCTGTTTTGTATTCTGTAGTAACCGAGTATAAATACTCTCGCATTACGTTACCTTCAATACGAAGTGACTCTCCTAATGGTGAATCAATTCTCAGGGGTAAAACTTCCCGCCCAGGTTCTAAGTCTTCTAAATCAAAGGTAATTTCAGCCTCACCAACTCCCGTACGAAAAAATTGCTCAACCCATTCAAGGGCATTATCCCTAGAAACTTCGGGTCTGTCACGAATCTTGCGAAAAGCTCCATCAAGAGCCTCATCTTTTACTAAAACGTCAAGTAAAAAGCGAGATTTTTTACCGAGCTGAAACTGAGTCGGATCCGTAAAGATCATCTTGTTTTTAATGTCAATGTTAGCCTCTTCGAGGTATTTCAGATCGGCTTCAGAATAATTAGAACTATTTAATCTATGCCTAGTGTCTTCGTCTTTTCCTCCAAGATATATTTTACCTTCACCACTCTTACTATCTGGTTTTCTTATGATAGTTAGGTTATCTCCAAATCCAAAATTATTTGCACTTCTATCAGGCGAACGTTGCTTCAAAAATAAAGCGTAATCTTGTAACAATTCACTACCAAATAAAGTTATATTACGAAAGTCTCTACGAGCTGTCACTTGACGCGTAATAGCCTTTCCTAACTTACTTTTTATCTTAGCAGTAACAACTACCTCTAAAACCCCTACCGAGTCCGATTCTCCAAATTGTAAATCTGCCTCTATCGGGATGACCTTAGCTAGAATCTTGGGTTTATCAAGTTTTAATCCCATGCCATAAGCAATATCTAACTTAGCGCTTTCTAACCCTAAGTTTTTTAACTGAACATGATCTTGATCTGTACTATTCAAAAGATTTCTGAATAAATCAGGCCTGGATTTTATGATTTGAAAGACTTCTTCTACCATCGAGTCAACAATAAAATAAGTTGTTTCACCCCAAAACATTCTACGAGAAGATAACTTACCTTGACGAGACGTGAAATTATATATGTAAGCCATTACTAAGATGATTCCAAGAATCATCAATGCCATTACAATCGCCATTCCCTGACGAGAATTTCTTTTGAATCTCTGTTCAGGGATTCCAAACATTTACTTCCTTACTGACTAGGGTTATACAAACCTTCAAAATTAACTCGATCTTTTTCAAAGTTAATTTTCTGTGGTTTCAAGCGTGTAGCTCTTAATCTGCGAACAAGCTCTGAATTCAGACGTTGCTGATATTTGGTAAGTAACTCATTTAATTTTTGAACAACAAACTCACTCGCATTGAAGTCTCCTAAACGTAATTTTTCAATTGCTAGGATGTTCAAACTTTGGTCAAATGAGGCGCTCATTTTGACATCAATATTTATCCATTGGATAGTCTCTAAACTTTGTTTCAAAACTTCTGGAAACTCAGCTGGAATATAAGGTGTGAGAATCTCTCCCTTAATTGAGGCTTTTGCATGGACTATACCCTGCTCAAAGTTCAAATCATAACGTGTAATGTCATAACGAGCGAGATCTTGCTTAAAACCATTAATTAATTCTTCAGCTGTATAATTTAATTTTAATGGAATATCAGTTGCATTAGGATCATTAATAATTTGCTGGAACTGACCAACTTTCTGAACAAATTGATTATAAGCATCAGCATCGAATTTAGTATCCTCCGAAAGCATTGGAGCTTCGGAGCTTGCCAAATCTACAGTGTAGTCGCCTAATTGACGAACAACCGCCTCATAATTTTTAAGAAACTTTTCAGGATCCTCACTTGCTTGGACGTAAAGATATGTAGCTCCGGCTCCTAGCACTAGAAAACTAAGAAAACCAAGAAATGTTAAAACCAGAAAGGCCCAAAAACATCCCCAACTACTTTTTTTTCTCTTTTTATTTGATTTTGCCACTCTATTCTCCGAT
>JAYZAC010000115.1:0-7907 GCA_036339875.1 bacterium
ACAATGTATCCGGACAATTGCAACGGAACTTTCGGTATATTATATGGCAATGATGGTACTAGTTCTGACATCAATAATTTTTCAAATTTAAGCTTTCCTTTGGCACTAGAAAGAACTTTTCTGAAATCTTTATCGATCTCTGAAGATAGATCTATATTAAGTTTACCACCGGCTACACTCACTTCCGAAGATTTGAAATTTAGAATACGGTTTCGAAGTTCTACCTTTGCACTTGATATTTTAGTTTTAGGTGTAATTAGTGGACTTTTAACTAGAGAATTAATATGAATGGAATCCATGTACAGAACAGATCTAAAGCTACCCAGAGGGTCAGCAAATCGAAATAGTCCTGAACCTTGAATTGAGCCATTCTGATCAACATCGATTGAAAACTTACTAAATTCAAAATGGTCTCGGTCCATCTGTCCAGTGATATGAAAATCGGCATCACCTAGTTCTAAAGTATCACTAGCATGTTTTTGAACCTTACCATAAATTTCATAGTCCAAACCAAAATGTTCAGTAAGCATCAATTGGGCTTGCCAATGAACCATGCCCTGATGTTGAGGAAAAATTAAAGCTAGAGGTAAGTCTCGACTCGTTAATCTAAACTGACCTGATTTTTCCTCGAATAAAAAGCCTCCATCGGCCTCGATCAATGACCTATCACCATCCTCCGAAAGAGATGATAGAGACATTGAACTTACCTCTGCCACCTGCGTACTAACTAACATAGACAGCTGGCCCTTGAATCGTTGGCCATTCAGAGCTGAAGTGACTATTTGATCCGAGGCTAATTCCACGGCATATTCATTTGGCCATCTCCATTCACCATCCAAAGGCCGCAGGGTCAATTTTGAGCGACTTTTAACGGGGAAAACATCAATGGTCATCAAACTCTGAATTTGAGAAACATTCCAATACCCTTCTACGTTTGATAATGTTGTCTTGTCGCTTATCAGAAGCTTATCTGAATTAATTTTCAAATTAGGAATTAATTTAGAATCTGTCCAATTAATTACGCCACTGATAGCAACAAGACCAGTAACTTCATGTAATTTTTTTTCTGAGCTAATCAACTTGTAGATATTTTTTATTTCAGCTGCTTCAATCTTGCCATTATCAATTTTTATTTCTGCCAAATTTGTCGACCAGTCGTACCAAGCGCTTGATTCGAATTTTGAAGCTCCAGGCCCCTCAATGACTAAATTTTCCACTCTAATTCGACGATCCACTACTTTCCCACCTAAATGGAATCGAAAAGTTTCCTGACCCTGCACAAAAAATTGCGCATCCTCCGCCCAAAATGAATCAATTTGAAATGGCCTCCCAACAGAAGATTTGGATCTAGCTTCCATGCTTAGCCTTCGTGGACTCCTAGAAGTTTTATCTTTAGTGAAAGTAAGATTTTCAAAGTTCCATTGTCCAGAACTCTTGTCAGCAAAAATCTTTAAACCCTTTATATCAAGAGTCGTAAAGCGAAGGTTTGAATAAATCAAGTCAGACAAACTCAACTTGAAATTGAGCTGAGCAATCTCAAATATCCTCTGCCCCTTGAGGGTAGAAACTCTTAACCCCTTGGCATAGACAGCGCCAAAACCGCCAATTTCCAGTTCCTCCAACGCGCATTGTCCATGAATCCGTTTTTCAACTTCATGCAACAAAATACGACGAAGTTCACCAGGGTCTAAACTTCTTATGTAGCTATATAAAAACACCCCAAATAAAATAATGAGAGATGTCGTACCAATCAGAACCTTTTTCATGAAAACAAATTATTAGTTATCTATATTGAATTTGTCCATCCTATCAGTATTCGCAAGCCAGTCAAAGGAAAGCTTGCGAAATAAGTATTTTTACAGCCTTAATTAGTGTCGAATCTTATGGATATAAGGAGAATTATATGAATTACATCTACCTCCGACTATTTATTTTAGGTGGGTTGGTTCTATTTTTTACCAAAAATAATACGTTAATTGCGGCACAAGATCGTCAATGGCGTCGTGAAATGATTGGTGAAGTCATCCAAGAACCTGAGAAAATAAAAAGCAGAGTAAGAGATGCTCTGCATAAATACTTTAAGGAACCGGAATACATCAAAGTCAAATTTTTTCCAACTAAAAAGGGCGATTTAGCCTCTGGATATTTCACCAGAATCGATGTAAACGTTAGAAATGCAAAGGTAAAAGAATTAAAAGTAGAAGAAGGTTTTTTTTCGTTCAGAGAAATAACAATAAAATTATTTAATTTATACCGTGATGGTGACTTAAGAATAAAAGATCTAAAAAATACTCAGTTTCGTTTTACGGTTACAGAAGAATCAATCAATGCTGCAATCTTAGAAAAGAAATTACCACTAAAAAATGCTCGCCTAGCAATACTGCCAGGGCAGCTTTATTTCCGAGGTTACTTTAAAACATTGTTTTTCAAATCACATGTAGAAACTAAGGGTCGATTAGCAATAAAAAACAATAAACACATACATTTTTATCCTGATCGGCTGAAATTAAACTCTTTGCCTATTCCGGGTTTCGTTAAGAAAACTCT
The DNA here is from genome assembly GCA_036339875.1 of bacterium. GTDB lineage: Bacteria > Muiribacteriota > UBA6191 > UBA6191 > UBA6191 > JAYZAC01. The sequence continues at coordinate 2,548 of JAYZAC010000115.1, forward strand.
GTCTAGGAAAATAAATCCGATCATAGATCTGGATGACTTTAATTTTATTCAATCCATTGCTGAGATTAACTTACAACAAGGATTAGTTGAGTTCAAAAACTAAAAAGAGCGCCACTCCCAAAGGAGCAGCGCTCTCAATAATTTAACTAAAAAGCGTAGTCTACGTAACGATTTTCTCTCACTACGACAACTTTGATTTGACCAGGATAATCCAACTCGTCTTCTATTCGCTGAACTATCTGATGAGATAACTTAATACCTTTACTATCATCCACAATCTCAGGATTCACAAGTACTCTAACTTCACGACCGGCCTGAATAGCATAAGCAGAGTTGACACCGTCGAATGATGTCGCAATTTCTTCCAGATTTTGCAATCTTTCAAGGTAGTTCTCTGTTTGACCTGATCTTGCACCCCTTCTTGAGGCCGAAATAGCATCAGAAGCTGCAACTAAAAAAGCAATAGGACTTTCCATGGTAACTTCCTCATGATGGGCTTCAATGGCATTTACAACCACAGGCTTTTCACCATGCTTTCGTGCTACCTCAGCACCCAATTTCGCATGCGAAGATTCATCACCGTCAATTATCTTTCCCAGATCGTGAAGTAAAGCTGCTCTTTTAGCTAACTTTACATTAACCCCGATTTCAGAGGCTAATATTCCAGCAATCTTTGAACACTCTATAGAATGTTCTAGGACATTCTGCCCGTATGAGGTACGAAACTTAAGCTTACCCAGCTCTTTCGTAATACCCTTGTTCAAACGGCTAACTCCTGCTCGAGATGCTGCATCGTCACCTGCTTTGGCACATTCATCCTCCACCTCTTTAGTGACCTGTTGATGCACCTCTTCAATTCTTGCAGGATGTATGCGACCGTCATCTAGAAGCTTTTCCATCGTGCGAGTGGCAATAGCCCTTCGAACGGCATTAAAACCGGAAAGAACAACAACATCTGGAGTATCGTCAATGATCACATCAATCCCAGTGATTTGTTCGAAAGCTCGTATATTACGTCCTTCTCGACCAATGATTCTTCCCTTCATTTCCTCACCGCTAAGGGCAACTACGCTCACAAGTCCCTCAGACTTGTAATCAACCGACACCTTTTGAACGGTTTGTGAAAGAAGATTAACGCATTTTTCTTTCGCTTCTTCCTTACACGCCTCAACAACAGATTTCATTTTCTGCTCAATGTCATATTTGAAATCGGTTTCAACCCGTTCAAGCAACAAGTTTTTGGCAGACTCTTGATCCAAACTGCTTACTTCCTCAAGTTTTTTTACATATTCTTGTTGAAGCTCTTCTAATTCGTCGGATTTTGAATCTAACTCTTCAGTCTTACCTTTCAGAATATTTTCCTTTTCCTCAAGATCTTCTGCCTTTCGCTCTAATCGCGAATCTTTCTGTAACAATTGATTCTCAAGCTTGTTAAGTTTTTGACGCTTCTCTCTAGCTTCATCTTCCAATTGTCTTTGAAAAACTAGCTGTTCTTCTGTGGATTTTACACGAATTTCTTTCTCGATAGACACAGCCTCTTGACGAGCCTTATCGAGAATCAACTTTGATCTCTCTTCAGCCACACGAACCGAATTACGATCACCTGTTTTCTTAATTCCGTAATGGACAAGGAGTCCAACCACAAAACCGCCACACAATGAAACTGTGCTAAAGTTGCTGGCGATGGAGCCGACATCAGTCATGCTCACCTCCTTTTTACTATATTCAATTATCAAATTTCATACTCGGACAAGCCGAGTCCCTCGACATAATCGAGAACTTTAAAAATAAATCGATAAATCTTTTACCGAAATGAAGTCTATCACGAGCATTGAAAACCATCCACACAAAAACAAAACCTCTTTGACCATTTTTGTACGAATAAATCCGAAAATGTAATGATATGCTTATATTATATTAGTTATTTAGACTAACCCGCGTAAGCACTGATTAACTCAAAGATTCAAAAAGCTCTAAATTTTGCCTATTTTTATGCGAAACCCATAAAAGAGCAAACAAAAATTCCCGAAACTTTATCAAATTTGCGTCATAAAAGAGGAACTCATGAAAATATTTTTGCATGCAATAATAATCTCCAGTCTGCTTTTCCAAACTATCGAAGCGGCTGCAATAAGAGGAAAAGTACGCCTACGCAAAAAAGGAAGCTTTCCGGAGCGAAATCCTTACGTTAATAATACTTTCCGCACAGATCTAAGATTTTTAAATTGGCGCATCCAGCGGAAATTCGAAAACGCACAATTAAAAAATTATGACGACCCTAGCGAAACGATAATTTATCTGTCAAAAATTCCAGATCGATACAAAAGGAAAGAAATTCCAGAACAGGAGCCAATTCAGATACATATTGAAGGAGCTAAGTTTCACCCAAGGACAATTCCTGTGATGGTTGGAAGTACAATTGAATTTGTAAATAAAGACCCTGTGGCGCATGACGTTTACAGCTACAGTGTCGCTAAACCTTTTCAGACCAAGTTTTTCAAAAACAAGCATGCATTCGTAACATTCAAAAAATCGGGTGGAGTAACTTTGAATAGTTCAATCTACAAAAATATGCAGGGTGAAATACTAGTTCTTGATCATCCATATTTTACTAAGTCTAGGCCTGACGGATACTACTCTATGAGAAATATTCGTCCAGGAATTTATCACTTAACTGCTTGGCATCCTGAATTACCATCTGTAACAAAAGAAGTTGAGGTGAATTTTGGAGAAACTATCACCATCGACTTCAACCTATCCACTATGGGGCTACCGGAAGCTCTTACCAGATAAAGTAAGAGTAGGAAAGGAAATTACATGGAAGTAAAAAATATTCATTCAAGACTACTAAAAATATTTTTTGGTACGGTTGCAATGTGTCTACCAATCCAATCTGTGGAAGCTCAACCAAGAATGGCAGGTCTTTTTGATTTTCAAATTAAAGACGGACAACCTGGTTCAAATTATGAGGCGACCTACAATCATGACGATTCAAGTACCTTCACTATTGGTCGAGTTACGTTATTTTTAGACGCTGATATAAGTGATACCATGTTCTTCACCGGTGAACTTCAGTCTGACTTATTTAGTAATTCGCCCGAGAATACGGACCTTCACATTAGAACTGCTGCTGTGACTGTGACAAACATCAAAAAGTGGCGGACAAATTTGCAATTTGGACGCTTTAATTCAGTTTTTGGGACTTACGTACACCGAAGACTTCCCATTGATAACCCCCTGTTTGATGCTCCTTTGGCTTATAGTCACATGGTAAACCTCGACCTTGACGCTGGTTGGGTCACTCCAGATTTCAACCTATCTTCTAATTCGGATGTCCGTGGTATCAGTATCGCTGGTAAAGAGCAAGTAGGCACGGGTGTGAAGTTTTTTGCTCCCATACGGGGAACAAAATTAAGTTATGCCCTATCTTTGACAAATAATCCAAGTAGTAATGCAAAGGATGTAAATACTAATGGCGGACTTACAGCAGCACTAAAGATGAATTGGATAGCCGATCATACCACAAGTTTCGGCTTCAGTTATTCCGCTGGTAGTTATCTCAATTCACTCGGTAAATTAGATGCTAATAATGCGCTACTTCGAGACACAAGATTTGGTGCGGCATTAAACGAAAACCAGTTAGAAGCAAGTAGTTACCTCCAAACAATTTATGGATTACACTGGAATTGGGAAAGGGATAGATATCAAGTCCATACAGAATATATGGCTTCCACATTCGAAGTACCCAATAATCCAGCCGACCCAGAACTAGGCGCAACATCATTCTACGTACAAGGAAAATACAATTTTTCTAAAAATCTATTTGGAGCTGCACGGCTAGATACATTGAACTTTGAAAACACTGTTTATTTGCCCCTTGCAGTTGGGACTGCACAAAAATGGGATGATGATATTACACGTATCGAAGTAGGTTTGGGTAATTTCATAAATGAATCAACTCTTGCTAAAGTTACATACCAATCAACCGATTATGACCTACCGAATAATCTAAAAGATTTCGATATGATTACAGGCCAAGTAAGTGTAATATTCTAGAATATCTAGGCTCCGAACTACCTTTCATATATACTCTCACAAATGAATGTTTCTAATGGAACAAATTATCGTCGAATATTCGATAAAAAAACGATAGAACGATTATTTCTTAATAAGGGTATAACGAGTTCTTTAACCCTAAATGGATTGTCTTTGTCTGTAGATGGGAGATGTTTCTATGAATGGGGTCAATTGAGTAGCTCCACAAAGTCCCATACACTAAAGCTCGCAGGTTACTCCATTACAGTTGATCTGGATGTTGATAAGAATCCGCAAGCTACCCTCGAACTAATTGAATTTACACTAAACGCAAACTTGCAAAAGTCTTTACTGGCTAACGAAACATTAGATCGATACAAAGAGATTAATTCTTTGTTTCAAATGTCAGAATCAATTCGCTCAACTAGATACCTTGATGACGTAGCAAATTCTATCCTCGAAGAAATATGTAAACTTTTACCTTGTATGCAGGCATCACTGTGGCTAACGCACAAAGAAAAATATCGGAGACTTGGTTCCAGAGTCCAGCAAATGGATAGTGTCCTAGAATATGATGAGGAATTTGAAGTGATCAAAATTCTAGAAAAGGAACATGAGATTGCAGACATCTTTCTTGATCAGCTACCTTCCAACTTAGTTAAATTTAAGAATCTGCCAAAATGCTGGATGTTCGTACCACTAAAAGTTGGTAATCGTAAGATTGGTTGTTTGTTACTATTAAATCCAGTGAGAAGAGAATTTCAAAGCGGAGATCTTAAACTAGCAGTCTCATTAGGTACGCAAGCTGCTTTCTCGATCGAAAATTCAATGCTGTTTGAACAAATAGAAAAAGTCTTTGATGGGGTGGTTCGGGGACTGATTGCAGCTATTGATGAAAGAGACTCGACAACCTCTGGGCACTCAGCAAGAATTGCTTTAATTTGTGAAAGGTTCGCAAAACAAATCAATGCTACGCACTCCGGAAAATTTAAAGATTTTCATTTTACTAATGCTGAACTTAGAGAAATCAAATATGCAGGCTTATTACATGATATTGGAAAAATTGGTGTTAGAGAGGATGTCTTAAAGAAAAAAGATCGTCTTCATCCTGGAGCAATGGAAGCAATATTAACTCGGATGGATTATGTAGAGCTTCTGCAAAATACGAATCTCGAACATTATAAAAAGAGTATAATAAGTAGTAATGAAGCATATAATTTAGACGCTACAGACGCACAGAACTTGAAGGAAATGCTAACTTATCAGTATACTCACCCCAACGGAACAAAGCATTACCTGCTGAGCGAAGAAGAATACGAACATCT
>JAYZAC010000116.1:0-3347 GCA_036339875.1 bacterium
TATTCCTTCTGACTTAAAAATTCAAAGAAGTGAAGAAAACCCTATGTTATTGATGAATGTTTCATATGGTCTTTCCTATGGTGAGGATTGGAAAGTAAATTATTCCAATCAGTTATCAGATATTCAAGTCAAAATATCGGATTGGCAGGATCATTTCAAAGAACATTTAGGCAAATAATTATTATTTGATTTTTTTTAAGTGAAAAATCCACTATCCAAACTATGAAAATACTTTACGTAGATATGGACAATGTCCTTGTGGATTTCAAAAGTGGGATAGATCGTTTAACCGAACAAGAAAAGCTGGAATATGAGGATGATTTAGATGATGTGCCCAAAATTTTTTCTAAGATGGATCCAATACCAGGAGCGATAGAAGCTTACAAAGAACTATCATCCTTATTCGATACTTACATCCTAACCACCTCACCGTGGAACAACCGGTCAGCCTTGGGCGATAAATTGGATTGGGTTAAGAAACATTTGGGTGATTTGGCTTACAAACGAATTATTTTCTCTCACCACAAGAACTTAAATTTAGGTGATTTCTTAATAGATGATCGACTAAAGAATGGGGTTGAAAAATTTACAGGAGAACACATCCATTTTGGAGAAGACAAGAGATTTTTAGAATGGAGTAGTGTTCTAACCTATTTAAGAGAGAAGACCTAGACTCAATGGCGGGTTAGAGAGAAGTTTAAACCATCTTCCAAGATGGTGGTCACCATCTTTTCCATCCCATCTTTCTTTAGGCAAATAACTGGGGGTATATCCCAAATCTCAAATTTTAAGTTTTGACTAACCCACACAAAAGCCATGGTTGACATTGGTCTCAGCTCGTACAGGTCTCCAGCTCCTGAAAGCTTAAAGTCCTCTTGAGGCTGCTCAACCAGCTCTGATAATTCAGGAAATTCTTCTTCCAAATCTCTATCTTTTTGATCCATTCTGAATACTTTGATTAGATTTCTAATATGGGGATAAAAACCTATATTTAAAGAGAATAGCTATCTATTTATACACATTTTTAACTGCTCCTTGCAGTCAATCTAATCTTAACATCTAACTTAGATTCGTTATACTTCGACTTGAGGGTCTGTAGCTCAGCCTGGTTAGAGCATCTGGTCGACATCCAGAGGGTCACAAGTTCAACTCTTGTCAGACCCACCACCTCTTTCGACCCTAAGCAGGGGTTCGCCATATCTTGTTTGTAAACGCTGAGAAAGTACTCGTAATCGATATCGCCCCAAAAAGTCTCAACCGAAGGACCTATATCTGCCCTGAGATGACACGAGAAGAAATATTGCATAACCTATTAAAGATGCTTAAAAAACAAGGAATAGAAGTTAAAGAAGATAAGCGCTAAACCCTAACCAATTTCCCTGCTTGAAGATCCATACAGCAAGGATTAACATTCTGGAGGGCTAAATATCTCTATAAATATGTGTTTCTTAAGGAAATGCTTTTTCTTGCAAAGAAATGTGCTGAATTTATATATAATATTAATTGCTTGCTTAATAAAAAAATGAATTCACTTGATAAATACAATCTGCTGGATCCTGGGGTACAGTCCTTTCCTTATGAGTACTACTCAATACTCAGGGAAGAAGCACCTGTTTACCAAATGCCACAGACAGGATTCTATTTGATTACCAATTATGATCTCTGTAATGAAGTTATACGTCAGCCCGATCTCTTTGCCAGTGGCGTCAGTCCCATGGCACTACGACCCGGTGGCATCCCGCAAGCGGTATTGGAAATTTATGAAAAGGAAGGCTGGATGCCGCTTGCTTCATGCTCCACTTCGGACCCTCCCGCGCACACGCGTTTACACCATGTTTTAGCCCAACTGTTTACGACAGTGCAAGTTCGTGAACTCAAACCCACAATTGACAGTATCGTAAAAGATCTTATCGATGAAATTGCCAATGATGATCAGATTGCCTTTGTTAGTCGGTTTTCTCATCCATTACCAATGATCATTATTGCGGATCTCCTGGGTATCCCGAACGACAACCTGACAATATTCAAAAAATGGTCTGATGCTATCGTTGAACCGTACAGCATGATGATATCACCTGAGCGCGAAGTGGAATGTACAAGGTTAGTCGTTGAGATGCAGCATTATTTTGCAGAATTAGTTGAAGCACGCCGGGGTAGCTCAAAAGATGATCTTATCAGTCAGATTGTCAATATGGATATGGCGGATTTCGAACCATTCAACATGGCTGAATTATTAACAATCGTCAGTATCGACTTGCTTGCATCAGGTAACGAGACAACAACAAGCGCTATTTCTTCCGGGATGCTCCTACTATGTCAAAATCCGAATATTGTTGAAGAGATCTCCAGGCAGCCTTCCCTCATGGTTAATTTTACGGAAGAAATTCTACGCCTGGAATCACCAGCCCAGGGTATGTTTCGTCATGTTACCCAAAATACTGAGTTAAATGGAATTAAGTTGAATAAAGGTGATCTGCTTAGCCTGCGTTTTGGTTCAGCAAACAGGGACGAGAAACAATTTCCACAGGCTGACAGTATTGACCTGCACCGTTTAACTCCTGGTAAACATATGGCATTCGGTGTCGGTAGACATCATTGCATAGGCGCTGTACTCGCACGACAAGAAATTATGAGCGCTTTCGATGGCCTTATACAACGTTTTAAAAATTTTACTCTGGATACAAATAAAGCTAAGTATGAATATGTTCCGAGTTTTTTTGGCCGTAGTTTAATGGAACTCTGGATTAACTTTGAAAAACGTTGAATAAATAATTCATTTGATTTAATTAGTTACTTCAACTTTGCAAATCCCTTATTCTCCGCCATCTTCTCAACAGAGAAGTTGCTAATAATTAAACATCATCATAACTAAGTCCATAGAAGTTCCAAGAATCTTTGGTAGAGAAATTACTTACAGAATTATCATGATAAAAAATATTTAAATCTAACAAACTTTTAAGGGGACCTTTGCCATATGTGTTTACAAAATAACCAGAGGTTCTAAAAAAATCTCTAAAAGAACCTTTTTGACTGCAAAAAACCACAATTGCTCTTAATTTTTCTTTGTAAACAATAGCTTCAGCAGCTTTTATTAATTTACTTTGCACATTAATTTTTCCAACAGAATCAATATCTATAATAGTTAGTATCTTATTAGTTGATAAGCTGTAAATTAAGTATCCGTTAACTTCTCCATCTGAATTTTTATGTACAATAACCCTATATGAGAAATTAGGATTAAGTACCCTCCATTGTAGAAATTCGTAAGATTTATGAACGCTTATATCTGTTGTTCTTTTTTCAAATTTATATGCTTTTAGTGAGTTTAAGGAATCCAAAAATTCTAG
>JAYZAC010000117.1:0-12118 GCA_036339875.1 bacterium
CGATCAGCTAAAATTAAGCAGGCCATCTTAAATCGAGTCCACTGAAATACACCGGTCGCGTCATCAGCCATACAAACAGTTCCATTCATACGATCACAACATTTGAGAAACGCCTCTTGAATCGTACTTCCCTGTGGAGTAATCGGTGGAGGTCTTTTAATAGCATCATGCCAATCTTCAGGAGGCGGCGGAATATACTCATCTTCTTGAGGTCCACCGCCATTTGCCGCCAACTCCATGACCGAAGCAACAGTTGAAATTTCTGTAGCAGTCAAATCTCTAACATTATATTGCTCATCAAGCCAGACAATAATATCTGCTCTATCTAATGAATCGATACCAAGATCTGCACTCAGAACATCCTCAAAGTTAATATCGGATGGATTTTTATTCGCAATGCGAGCCAGTTCTTCTAGTACATGATTCTTAATGTCACTTGAAATACCCTCAATATTTATATCTCGCTGCTTTTTCTCTAAGGGCTCTTTCAAATCGACTGACCAAAAGCTGTAACTTACGCGATTAAGTTCCTCAAAATCTGGTTTGTGATACCAATCATCCAGCCAACGATTGAAATCTAATTTCTCCGACTTCCAAGGAAAGTCATTAGGCGCTAACTCAAATTCAAAAGTCACTTCTCTTCGCGGCATAAAAAATATAAAGTTCTTCAGTAATAACCAAATACATTCCTTAATCAAGAGCAATGGCTTTGGACTTACTCCTGCATTGTAAGCAGTTCCTCCAACAGAGCCCCACATACCTCTAGATCGTACAAGAACAACTTTTATAGCAGGATAGTTCTGTAGTAAATAATGCACCCCACTTGCACCACCCACAGAGTGCTGATTATTTCTCATGAGTGATCCAGCTGGGTAAATCACCATGTTTTCACCCTGCGTAAGAGACTTACCGGCTTCATCTAGTAATGCCTCCATCCTACGCATTTTCATTGGAGAAAATCCCTCATCAAAGTTAGGTACCTGAAACGCTTTGACATACTTTAATATCCATTTCATTACTGGAACCCAAAAACAGTAGTCAATTGCCATAGGCCTAGGCTTGAACTCATCCCATATGTGACTTACAAGCTGTAAAGGATCAAAGTGGCTTGGATGATTAGGTAGAAATAATACCCCTTTACGATCCTTGATCCTGTCAAGACCCTTGTAGGTTATACGGTATCTGAGCTTTAAAATCTGGCGTACTAGAAAAGCTCCAATAGTTCCCCATAATTCGTTTCTTCTAGGATCAGACATATATTCTCCTTGCTAATATTATGCCAGAAGGTCCCGACAGCTTAAAGCTCATAATCAATACAAATGTCATAGTTTCCAATTAGCTGTAGAAAAGTCATTCAATCCATACGCTAAAAATATAAGTTTAGTAGAAATTTCGATCATGGGTTGAGTCACAATTGAAAAATTGGAATTCTCTATTAATAGGCCCTAAAGACTTGCTTCCTAATTAATTGAGGCCAGACTTACGACAAGTTCCATCAATAGACTCAATAAAGAAGATTAGATGAACTCTTACAAACATTCGATAATAACTTTATACCTAGACACTCTACTCAGTTTCTAACTTCGATGATATTTCTCGACTATCTAACATTGAAACCTAACCAGTCAATCGGCTTATAGTAATCGTTCATACGCTCATGCACCCCACCATTCGGGGGCTTGTATGAATATGTGTAGCAAACACGTGGGGGTAATGAAATTAAAATACTATCTATTCTTCCACCAGTTTTAAGCCCAAAAAGAGTCCCTCGATCGTGAAGCAAATTAAATTCCACATAGCGGCCTCTTCGATGTAACTGAAAATCTACATCTGATTCATCAAAATCCTCATTGACTCTTTTCTTAACAATTGGAAAATACGACGGCATGAACCCATTACCTAAGTCACGCATCATAGTCAATTCAGACTCCAAGTCTCGACCTTTGAAGCGATCAAAAAAAAGCCCACCTATACCTCGCATTTCTCCGTTACGATGATGATTTACGAAATACTGATCACATTCTTGCTTCATCCAATCATAGGAATTATAGGGCTTGCAAACCTCTGCCCAATGTTTATGAAAATAAATGAAATCTTCCTCATGCGGATAAAAAGGAGTCAGATCTGCGCCTCCACCGAACCAATATTTATCACCGAGATGAATCATACGAAAGTTGGCATGAACAGTCGGAACTCGAGGATTAATTGGATGTAATATTAGAGAGATACCACTTGCCCAGAAATTTGTCTCTTCTGAGCCAAGCTGGCTTGCAAAATCAGATTTCAATTGCCCGTATACCCTACTAGTATTAACGCCTCCCGATTCAAAAACCTTACCGCGAAAATGCCTAGTAATGCCTCCGCCTCCATCATCTCCAATAGCATCCTCTCTACTCCATATATCTTCAGTAATTTCAGCCTCTGAGTCCAATTCCAGAATCATTTTTGTAATAGCATTCTGCAAAGAACGTACTTCTGCATCAAAGTCTTTTTTAGCCTCTTCTAATGATATAATTCTGCCCATAACTACTCCAGATTGCTTTGGTAAGATCTTATACTATTTATAATTTGCTCCACTAAACGATGCCTAGATTGCTTAGAGGTCCAAGCCATATGAGGCGTAATGATGACTTTAGGATCATTCAGATGTAACAAAGCGTGATCTTGACTTGGAGGTTCTTGGTCAATTACGTCAAGACCCACTCCCAAAAACCGACCACTTTTAAGCCAATTAAGTAAAGCAACTGGATCACAAATCTGTCCCCGAGCCATATTCAGAAACACTACATCAGACTTCAGCATATCAAACTCTCTATCACTGAGTAAGTGAAAGGTCTCCTCGCGTAAACTAGTATGAACAGATAACACATCGCTAGACTCTAACAACTCACCGAAAGATACCGATTGATAATCAGTGTGAGATGACCTACCTGATACAGAATGGTATACCACTTCGGCCCCAAAAGCAGAAGCTAATTTAGCTACCTGCTTTCCGATAGAACCCAAACCCAAAATTCCCCAACGCTTGGAGTTTAGTTCATCAAAATTAGTACCTACCATTGAAAAAACCTTAGATTTAGGCCAATTCAATAAACAATCATCATGACGCAATCTATTTTTATGAATTAATTCGAGACACAAAGACATACAATGCTGCGCCACAGAATGAGTAGAATAACCTGTGGCATTACATACTTGTATTCCACGCGACTGAGCAAATTTTAAGTCAATATTATTGGTTCCAGTGGCCGCTACACAAATAAGTTTTAATTCAGATGCCTCAGTCAAAACGGATGCATCCAAAATAACTTTGTTAGTAATAACGATATCAAAACCTTTAATGCGTTCTAATATTTCTTGCGGTTCGGTGGAAGAATAAATGGTCAAAGGCGCCAGTTCATTTAGCTCACTGAAGCTATAATCAGCTCCAAAAGTTTCTGCGTCAAGAAAGCAAATACGATTCTGTTTCATGGTGGGATATTGGATTGATATAATAACTGTGCCAGATGCCATTAGCAAACAACAAACTTAGCAATTAGAAAATATATAAGATCGAAATATGCAAGCACTCAATCTCATCGTTTTTGGAGCTCCGGGTAGCGGAGTCAGTACCGTGTGTCAAAATCTCTCAAAAACTTTTAATTTCCATTACGTCACTTTACGAAATAAATGCCAACCTCCTGACTCTGGAGATCCACTTCCTCTGGAAAATCAAGAATTCGAAAAACTAAAACAGCAACTCCAAAAGACTAAAGGATACCTAATTGACGGTTCTCCCTGCCTTTTAGATCTAAATTTAAGAGACTTAGATGGAATTATTTATGTTACGACTCCTAGAATAGAACGCTTGAAACGAATTCGTGAGAGAGAAGTAACTGCGCAAGGCGAAAAGATCCTCAAAGAAGGTTGTAAGGAGTTTAAAGTTTTCAACCGCTACATGTACTGGATATCGCAGTTTGATCAAGCCGGAATCGATCGTGAGAGCAAAATATTACATGAAAAATTTCTGAATTCAACTAGTGTTCCAACCCTTAGAGCTAATGGCCTGCTGAATGAAGAGGACCTTATTCAGCAGACCATAGATTGGATTAATGGACTAGGTAAAGATTAATCTGTGTCTTCTTCATCGTTTTCGAAGTCGTCTTGATAAAACCAGATAACCTTTCCTCTTAGAACTTTGAATTCGAATTCATTTTTACTCAAGCCCCTTAAAAATCTCGCAAACATATCTACCGCTCTTTGAGGAGCGAGCTTGTATAATTGCCGAAAGTCAAAAACACCACGAGTACAAGCTAGAAATTCACTTATAACACATAGTTTTCTGATACTAGAACTCATGCCAACATTATCAGACATCATTGCTTGTATCTGACGTTTACGAGGATGTGTTAGAACCTCGAATCTAAAATCTAAATTAAAACGTACAACTACCTCAATTCTAGTATCTACATGAATACTATCTAAAAATTTTAAAATCTTGGAATCGATTTTAATTTGTAGCTGATCACGAATTGATCTCATATCCTCAATAGAGCCCTTAAAATTCATCTGAGAAAATGTTTCCAATGCCTCTGATAAAAAAGGAACTGCAGAACTTACAAGTCCAAATTCTGAAGGATTAAATTCTGGGCTGCCTGACTTATCCATACGAATCGGAAAGTCTTCCATCCAAGCAATGCCTCGAATTTCTTCTTCAAAATCAGCTGTTGTAAAAATTTGACTGAACGTAGAAAAGAATTGGTTTTTGATCTCTTGATTATTTGTTATCCCAAGTCCTACTGGATTCAGTGGACTCGATGTTGTGACCGTCTCAATCGAGGCTTCACTCATACCTTTTCCTCCTAACAAAAAAAATCCCCTATTCGATATATCGGATCACTCAACAAAATGTCTGAAGGAAAATTAATTCTGAGCAATATTTAAACTTAATCCTCTGCCAACAAAAACAAACAAACTTATAAAAAAAAACGACCTCAAATATAAATTTGAGGCCCAAAATCAACAGAATCGGAATTTATAATTTTTTCGCAGAGATCACAGGAAAGCCCTTACCCACCGCTTTTTTGACCTTTTCAAGACTAGCTACATCAGAATTATAGGTAACCTTAGCTTTACCAGTCTTAAAACTAACTACAACATGCTGTACACCCTCAAGAGCCATAAGCCTTTTTTTGATAGTCGATGCACAACCACCGCAATGGACCTCTTTAATTTGTAAGAGAGCTTGTTGTACCCCTGTAGTCTTGGTTACTTTACCTTGTAACGATTTTAAGCTAGCCAATAGCTTACTTTTATCTACCCGCTTCTTATAGTCAGCTTCAACGAAATCAAATCGAATTTTTCCGTCACGATCTATAAGATAGGTTGCTGCTAACGGTAAAGATTGGCTATTTTCGCCATTTGCCTTATTTAGATCAATCCCAAAATCTTTGTAGAGTGCATTAACATTATCAGGCAAACGAAACACAACTTTATACGCTTTGGATACTTTACTATTTACATCACTTAGTAATGAAAAGTCTGAACCAATTAATCTAGCTGTTTTCTGTATACCTGAACCAAGTTCAGGAGTCACAGCTACGAGTGTTGCACCATACTCCTTCAGCACGGGTAAAATTTTACGCAGCGCCTTTAATTCTTGGTTACAATAGGAACACCAACTACCTCTATAAAACGTTAGTACAACGGGCCCTTCACGCAATAGTTTGTTTAACTCAATCCGCTTTCCTTTTTGATTAAAAAGTTTAAAGTCTGGAGCCTTTGAGCCTGTTCTAAGAACATCTGCCATCATTTCAGACTTTCGCAAGTCATCGATGGCTTTCTCAAAAACCTTCTGAGGGTCTGCTGATAGCACACTGCAGATAGCTATAAATAAAGTCGTTAACAATAAGTTAATTTGATACATAAATCACCTCAATTAGTAAAACCGTAAATTTTTTAGAAGAAATCAAGCAATTCAATTTCAAAGTACAAAGCCGCATTTGGAGGGATTGGGCCTACACCCTGAGTTCCGTAAGCATACTCTGGACCAATATGCACTAGCACCTTCTGACCAACTTTCATATGACCAACCATACGGCTCCAACCTTCAATTACGCCCTCTCCTAATTGAAAACTAAATGCACTGTCTCGATTTCGAGAGCTATCGAACAAAGTGCCATCTTCAAGCCACCCGCTATAATGGCAAGTTACTGCGTCACCTTCCTCAGGAATTTCTCCATTCCCCTCGGTAATCACCCAATACTTCAATCCTTCTATATTTTCATACAACTCACCAAGCTCATTTGGATTTGGCATTTTCATATTTCCTACTTTCAATTCATCTATAAGTCCTGTAAGTTCATCATTCTACGAACTACTTGTCCATAAGAAAAGGTTTCCCATAATGAATCCTGAACCAAAATTTAGTCGCATGTCTGTTTCAACACTCCAGATAAATGTTGGAAAAATCTGCAATATGAGCTGCTCTCACTGTCATGTAGAAGCTGGACCACATCGCACAGAAACAATGGACGAAAAGGTTTATAATAGAGTTATTGAGCTGATGGATAAACTGAAGCCCCAAACCATTGATATTACAGGTGGAGCGCCTGAGCTAAATCCTGCATTCCGTCCCCTCGTAAAAGCTGCATCTAAACGTGGATGTAAAATTATTGATCGCTGTAATCTATCTGTATTACTAATTAAATCACAACATGATCTCATCGATTTCCTCGTTGATCATAAGGTACATATTATCGCGAGTCTCCCCTGCTACTCTAAAGAAAATGTTGATAAACAAAGAGGGAATGGAGCCTTTGATAAAAGTATTCGTGCTATTAAAAGTTTGAATAATGTCGGCTACGGAATAGCTTCCGATTTAGTTCTAGATTTTATATACAATCCGGCTGGAATCCATTTAGCTCCTCAACAACATCAATTAGAAAACGACTATAAAATAAGACTAAAAAATGATTTTGGGATCCAATTCAATAACTTATATGCACTACATAATTTCCCAGTAGGTCGATTCGCCGAAGAACTAAAAAAAACCGGCCAATGGAATCATTATATGAATTTACTAGTACAAAATTACAACCCCTCAACTATTGATGGCTTAATGTGCCGAAGTCAATTAAGCATAGGCTATGATGGTAGAATTTTCGATTGTGATTTCCATCAAATGGAAAACATATATATCAACTCGAATGATCATAAACCAATGACTATATTTGAACTCGAATCTTTAGAACAAGTGAAATCTACAATACCCTGGCGGTCACACTGCTATGCTTGCACTGCGGGAAACGGAGCTAGTTGTAGTGGCTCGATCACTTAATCAACTTAGATCGAGTTGATAGACCAATCGTAATTTAGGAAAGATAATGGAATAACAGTAGTCTTAATTCTTTGCTTCATTGGTGCCTGACTATAGTCATGAATAAAACCCATCACACCGGAGAATTTGCCATACTTCTTGGTAAATGAATAACGATGATTGCGAAAGTCTCGGTAAAACCACTCAAAGATTTTTGATAACTTTATGTCTTCACATTCAGCACACGAATAAAACTTGTCCGACTGCTTGAAAAACAAGCGTGTCTGATCCTCTAATTGATTATCTAGCTCAAGAGCAACATAAGCTTCAGAACGCAATTCGGGGCAACCGACAGAGGCACAATTCAATGCAAAATGTACTCGGGGATCACCAAACGAACGGGCAAACTTATGCTCGATTTCATCCAATGAAACGTGGTTATCTGCTAGTTTATACTTTTTTTCTTTCCAAACATTCGGAATATCACGGATACTATCTACCGGCCAATGGTCCAAAACAGCAGTAATCGTAAATGCATTGTAAGCATTAATATAAAGAGCCAGTTGCTCTAATTTTGAAAAACTACTCAGTTCTGTTGATTTGATATTAGATAAAAGACCAAGGTAACTGTTTAATACTTCCCTTGACTCGCTCTGTATGCCTAAGTAATTGACCTTGCCAGAGCTTACATATTTATTTAAAAGTTCATTAAAAACATCATGTTCGATAGCAAATAAGTATGTATGGCTTAGCAAAATTATTGATGATAGCGTCCATCGAGAGACTGTTCTAAAGATATAAAAAAAATACTGACTTAGGTACATTAGAAATTCAAAATCTTCTTCAATTTGTCTGAAATTTTATTCCTGAATTTTTCTCCAACTTTTTCAAGAAGTGTCTTTCGAAGTTTTACTTTTAGCTCGTTCAGGACCTCGGTTTTTACGTGATGTTTAGCTTCATCCAAAATTGCTTTAACCAGAGACCTTGTAAAATGTAATAACGGGGGAATGGGTTTTCCACCAACTGTAAGATTCTCGATTTCAAAATTTGGTACCTCGATCTCTTTGAAAAAATCATCCGAATGCAAGTACAACTTTAGCCCTCTAACTTCAATTGAATCGAACTTAAATTTTGGTGATTTTTGAATCTTTGCGCTGGGCTTATTAACTTCAGCACTAAAAACTTTGGAGCTAAACTTGCCTTCACTGAATGATACGTATAAGGCCAAGTCATCTAAAGTAACTTTCTTAAAACTTACAATTTCTTTCATTGCCAATGAAGGTTCTAATTGCAAACTTAAATTATTAAATTCAATTAGATTAGTTTCATGAAAACCGACAGGGTTTCTCACATAAAATTCATTAAAGGTTAAACTCAAATTGGAAAATTTTATATTGAGATCTTTCAAAGAGGACTCTGTTCTAAACGCCTTGCCCAGAAAATCGTTAACCTTCGAAGTGAGAAAGTCATCCAGAAATAAGTGGACTATTATAAATATCAAAAGAAGAGCTATAGAAAAAAAAGAAATTAAAAGCTTGAAAATGCCTGTTTTCATAAATAAACCGGAGTAATAACTTTGAATCGTCTGTTCTATCACACATTAATGTAGAATAAAAGAGTTTATCTAAATTTGAGATCAGATGAACTACCCTATGGAACTTGGGGCACACCAGTCACTGGAGCATTTACCAAAATCTGAACCAACTTTACTTTAATCAGGGCATTAGAAAAAGTATTTTTATCGATTCCTAGAAAAGCTGTAGGGCCATAAGCACCTGCGTGACATAGAATTGTGAATTTCTAATTCAGTTATGGAGATAACCGGCGTGATCGAGGTAATAAATTTAATATTTCTCGCTCTTAATTAACCCATACAAAGACAGACATTCAACGATCTAACTCAACTAGAGATACTTTGTGCGTAGAACCAGAGAGTGTAAATTTTGGGATCTATCATACATCCTCGAGACTGGATATCGTCAACCCAATTTAAGAAGCTTGATTGGGGAACTTCGTGTATAACAATATTTTCATTATCTACACCTCCACCTATTCCACTTTTTTCTAAATTTTTTGCTAGGAATAAGTAAATCCATTCTGTTGACATTCCTGGAACCAAGGGACCATCAATCAGACATTCCCAATTTTGCGCTGTGTAGCCAGTCTCTTCCAACAACTCTCTCTTAGCAGCTTCTAGAGCCTCTTCTGGACCAGAATCACCTACTAAACCTGCAGGTAATTCAATTACTCGACCTTCCACAGGAGGACGATATTGTTCTACAAGCAACAAATTACCATTGGTAGTTAAAGCCATAATAACGACAATTCGAGCGGCATTAACTCTTTGGACAAATTCCCATTTCTCTGATTCTTTGAATTCAAGAAAAGCTCCTTGATAATGGGTCAAACTCATTTATCGCAGTCTCCTCTGATGCTTAATCTCCTGTGGTACAAGAACCCAGCTGCTTCCAGGATCATTCCCGAAAACGTCAAGCCCAGCCAAAAGCTCGTAATAAACTTTATTACCAGCCTCCGCTGAAAAGTCACGAATGCCATCATTTAGCTCAAATATTACTTTGTACTTATGCTTTTCCCGAGCTTTGAAGAGTTTGTAGCTAAGAAAATCCACTTTCTGCTGGTAAAATTCTTCCCTCTCAACTCTTGGCAAACCTGGTTGTCCTTTATCATCGGTATCTATAATAGTCATTTCACTAACGCCTCTGATAAGCAGATAGGCAGATCTAATCTCAAACTCTTCCTCATGCACTTCTACTGCAACTGAAACATCGATTGGTTCATTTAAGACAAAATGACGAGGCGTCAAGGAAACTCTAGCCTGAGTGCCAGTAAGCCTTATGGCCAACCTCTTTATACTATCAACTAATGACATAACTAACTTCCCAGAAAATTTAAAGATTATTCTTATGGATCTAACAACTTAACAGTAGAAATCTCAAAGCGCACTCTCAAAGGGGATTTCACATGAAAAAGATCTAAAAAAAGGATGAATGTCTAACGGTTGTTTCTACCAAATACAGAATGTGAAAATTCAGATAACCATTGGAAAGCTTAATGTGATCTCGGTACCATGATCATCACCGAGACTTTCATGAGTAGAGTCTATGCTTATCTGTCCACCAAAACTGCTCACCCAACGTTTTACCAATGGAATACCCATACCAGAACCTTTCTCACCGCTTGTTCCAGGGCTGCTCTGCGCAAGAGTAGAAATATTCAAATTAGTTAGCTGTTTCGGCAGCATTCCCACGCCATGATCCCTCACAGTTATTACTAGATCGTGATCCGCTTTACTCAATTTAAGCTGGACCACACTATCTGGATAACTATACTTGCATGCATTCGACAGTAAATTGTTGAGAATACTTACTACGAACCAATTGCGATCAACTTTAACTTTGGCATCCGTTGCACAATTGTCAATACTGAGTTTAATCTTCTTTGAATCAAATTTGGATTTAAGTATAGATGCACTTTCTTCCACCAACCCTAATGCCTCATGCTCCTTGACTTCCATACTGAGACGTCCCTCTTCACCTGCCACTATCTCATGTACTGTTTTGAGGAATTTAAAGGCTCTGTAACTGGCATTGTATATCCTCGGGAAAAAACCTTGAGCATCATTAACAGAGTCAGAACGTTTCAAAAACTGCGCCATGTTGTAGATAGCACCTACATAATTGGCTAGGTCATGACACAAAACATGTACTAACATTTGGTACTTCACCTTGGATTCTTGAAGTTCTCTCTGCAACCTCTGAACTTTAAGATGAGTATCTATTCTAGCTTTTAATTCCTGAGATTTTACAGGTTTAGTAATGTAATCGACAGCACCTTTGCTAAATCCAACCACGATAGTATCTACATCAGAATCTCCTGATAAGAAAAGTACAGGCAATTGTTCACACTCCGGTATCTCCAGCAATTGCTCGCAAACCTTGAATCCATCTTCGCCTGGTAGCCTTACGTCGAGTAAAACTAAATTCAATGGATTACTGCTGGCATATTCCAGTAATTCCGATCCACTATTGAAAGTCTCAACGGCATACTGCCCTGTTCTAATCAGAACACGCTCAGTCAGCTGTCGCATTGATTGATCGTCATCGCAGATGGCAATGACTGGTTTTGAACATACTGTTTCAGACATACTATAACCAAACAAACATACCCTAGATAAATATAAGGGATAATCGGAGTATTTAATTGAGACTCTTAGTATCAAATTGGATCTATCAAGCATCTATTATTACGATATTAAATGTGTCAATTTTGAACATGTAAACATCCCTATTGGTCTGATAAACTTCAACCAAATGCATCAGAATTAGCTCTAGGTTCCTTATTGAAAACTGAACTAAAGTACAATTAGTATCGATATCAGTCTGCTCTGAATAATCGTAAACTGCCAAGAATTGAGGATTGTAGACTCTCATCGGTATTCCTCAAAATTTCTGGTGGTAAATCAATCCAAAACTTTTCAAAATTTTTGGATAATATAGATAATCGTAATCTATCTAGATGAATCAATAATCGAATTTCTATTTCTCTGTATTCTAGATAATAGCCGTACTTACACGTAGACCAATATCTAAACTTCCAATCCGATGTCTTAAATAGATTAAATTTAAATTCAAAGCTGAAAGTCTCACAAATTAAAGAAAGAAAATTTTCAAAAATCTGCTCTATTCGACTTTTAATGCTAAGATCTTTCAGAGCATTATGAGTTTTAGTAGAATCCCACTCTATTAAGCTTTCTGGAAGACCCATGGAGATTAAACTTTGATTGAATCCCCGTTTCAAAAT
>JAYZAC010000118.1:0-12565 GCA_036339875.1 bacterium
GAAAAACTGACTTAAAATCCAGTATAATCTTCCCTCTTCTCCCCAGCCACTCGTAGTATTACCAACTAGTAAAAATTTTTGCGTAGAATTAAATCCGGAGGCTGACAAAATTTGTAACAAACGATCTACAGGATACAGTAATGAACCATGGACGGAATTTGGATCATCCAAACTAGTAACATCAAAACGTATAGAATTACGCATAACTCTTTCGTGTCTTGAGATCTGTTTTCGTAAATCAACCAGCACGCTTTTAGATACAAGCGACTCGTCAACAAAAATAGTTTCTGCACCAGAGTAAGATATCAATATCCAAAATATGATTGATAGTAATGTAAATAAACGTAACATATATACGATTCCTCGCGAGCCAAAATAATGACTGCTCGACTGGAGAACCGTTCTTATCGTAACATTCTGTATACCCACTTAACTATGTTTATCCAAAATCTATGAAAAACAAAATTCAGAGCTAAATGAGCGTAATCAAAATAAAATATGAACGACCAAAGATAATACTAAGTCGCTGTTTGAGAGGTGACAAAGTCCGTTACAACGGAGAGCCTTTAACGAATTCTTTATTTGTCGAACTGCAACCTCATGTAGACCTGCTAACAGTTTGTCCTGAAGTACAAATGGGAATGCCGGTACCCCGACCACCAATACAGATTCATCAATCAGAGAAACCTATTCTTTTTCAACCTAGTACAGGTGCTAATTTTTCTGACAAAATGGCCAAACTTTGTCATCAATTAAATTACTCAGGAATCGATGGCTTTCTACTCAAAGCAAGATCACCTTCCTGTGGAATCATAGATACACCCCACTATTTACAACCTCCCTCAAATAAACTCAAACCGGGTCGATCAGAATTGGGTCAAGGACTTTTCACTTACATCATGAAAGAAAAATATAAAAACGTTGTATTTTGCGATGAAGATAGATTTGCTAAACCTATTTTTAGAGATTGGTTTCTGACTTCTTGCTTCTTTTCAGCCCTTCGAAGAGCAAATATTTTTGATGATTGGGTATTACCTGACACTATAGTTATTCCAAATTTGAGTTTTAGATCTTCACTATTGACTCTGTGGCCCAAAAAACTCTACGAGTTCTACGATAAACTAGCTATTAAACTTAAATTCAAATCGAAAAATTTACCACAGTTTGCTAAAGATCCAATTAATCAGTTAAGAAATATTTTCTCTTGGCGATCAGCACCCTCAACAAAACATTTTCTCAAGGATTTTGGACCGATAATACAACCATATCCATCCCAACTCTCATACAAAAATTAAAAAATTTTCTGACTAAAGGTTGACACTTCTAAATTAACTCTTAGGATGTTCGGCTATTTCAGCTTAATGATATAACTAATTCGTGTATATAATAAGGAGTTTAAGGATGAAGAATTTTCTATTTGCTAGCTTAGCATGTGTATTTTTATTACCAATCAGTGCACAAGATATCGTAATTGATGGAGTTCGGCAGGGTTGGTTGAATCACAACTGGGACTTGGTCGGTAAAGAACTTATTGTCAGAAACGGCACACCTTACATTCGTGTAGATACTCGTGGCAACTGTCGCTATGAGTATGAGCAACAGTGCACTACTTTACCCGATGGTCAGGTAGACTGCGATACAATACCTAAATGGGTATGTGATCATAGGTCTGGTCTATTTACTCTTCCAGAAACCATTACTACAGTAGGTAAAGAAGTTAAATATATCAATGGTGATGATAATCACAAGTTGGGAAAGATGAAGAGCTTCTTATTCTGGAAATGGGTTAAGTTGGAGAAGAATGTAGGTATTTTTAGTGATATAAAAACCGCTAAACTTATCATTCGACACGCTGTAAAGGTGCAACAAGAAATCAATTTCAAAGAACTAAACAAATAATTCTTTAGTAAATAATGACACTTCGATCATCAATTCGAGGTGTCATTTTTACTTAGTAGATCCTTTATTTTTTTCTCTATCTTTAATGGTTCTGTAACTGGGGCAAATCGATCAACAACCTGCCCTTCGCGATTTACAAGAAATTTTGTGAAATTCCATTTTATGGATTGATTTCCAAGCATTCCAGGAGCCTCGGTCTTTAACCAATCGAATATCTCGTGAGTATTTTCACCATTAACTTGAATCTTCTGATTAACTCTAAAAGTTACTCCAAAGTTGTGCTCGCAAAACTCAAGATTCTGTTGAGAATCTAGTGGTTCTTGTGCACCAAACTGATTACAAGGAAATGCAATCACTGACAGTCCTGCTTCTGAATACCGTTCATGCAATGTCTGCAATCCTTTGTACTGTTTCGTAAATCCACATTTAGATGCTGTATTACATATTAATAATACGTCACCAAGGTAGTCAGATAATTTCCATTTTTGCCCTTTAAGGTCTAATAAAGGAATATTCCAAACATTTTCTTTCATATCAATCAAGCTGCCACATTAGGATTTACTGACTGCTCGCCCTCTTGAGCTTTATGAATTCTAAATTCAAATAAAACCGAAGGTCCTAAGGCTCCAAACGTATTGGTAGAGTCGACCTGTAATCTCAATTCTTCAAGTTGCTCCTCAGTTACACTAACTTTCAGATATATATCTAATACAATTCGTTTGATTTTTGACTTTTGTGTATCTACCAATGTGGTAACATCAGCTTGAGTTCCTACAAAATTTATTCCGTTTTTATTCCCATACTTGTGAATATTTTGCAGACTCGCATTACAAACAGCTGCTGCTAACAGATCTTCAGAAGAAAAATGTTGACGTTTCTGGTGCTCTGCGCGGTGAACAGACACATTGAAACTTTTAGAACTATCTTTATGGCTAATCGATATTTCGTTAAAACTATCAATTTTAAGCTGTAACTCCTTTTTGTTCAGAGTGGTGCCATGCATAAAACTACCTCCTATAAACATTTAAAAGTTTTATATCCATCTAAATTATCGTCATTTCGCAAATCTCAAATTAAGTTTTTTGATACACCCTTGATATGTCGGTATTATGTCGCATATTGTTATTCATAAGGAGATCAATATGAATATTTTTATTTTTGTAGATATAAGTAATCAGTTTAATTCGATAAATAAAAATCTCAAGCCAGTATTAAAATCTAGAGATAATTTTATCGTTAATAGACCGCAAAAGAATCTTACCAGTTTGGTCGGTGTTGGTGGCTTTAGAAATAGGCGGGTTGTATTCATGAATCGTGCCGCTATATTAAACGGCATAAGATATGGTGAATGCTGGAATCCAAGTAAGCATCACAATATCATCTGCCTTAGTAAGCGAGAAGTGGCTAAAGCAAATGAAATACTGAATGCAGTCTCCAAATTCATAGAATCAAAGTTTGGACCTTGTGATCAACGCGAAAAAGGATTTTTTAGTTTTACCATCTCCAAACTAGAAGATAAGATTCTGATCAAAAAGCTAGGCAAAATTCAACAAGAAATCGAGCTTAAATTTGATATTGAGTGTTCCATTGGTGCAGCTTATGATCCAATGATTGCTCGACTATCCTGTCTTATGTCAGGTAAAAACCCAAGAATAACTAGTCGTCCATTATTAAAATCATTGATCTCACAAGCTCCATTAGAAATATTAGGTATACCGAGAAAAATTGAAAAAATATTGATAGATAAATCAATTTATAATTCCAATCTCCTTAGAGATCTTACCATATCAGAATTAAGAGAAATCCTAGATACTAAATACCAAAAATACGCATTAGACTTATTCCGAATAGTCCGCGGTATTGACCCATTTAATAAACAAATTAAAGTACCAAAAAAACAATTATCTTATGTTATTCGTTTCGAAGAACCAATCTCTGATCCTCTAACCCTGTATCTCAGTATTGAAAATCGTTGGAGCGAATTCATATTCTTTGTACATAAATACAAAGTTCCAATTAGCAGACTTAAATGCATGTTAATTAGTCCGATGCGAGAAAATGAGAACATTTCAATAATAGATAATAAAAACGGTTCTCTAGCAAATCGTTCAAGTTGGCGCAAAGAGTTACGTGATGCAATCTATAACACTCAAATAATTAAACCTGTATTAGCCGTTAATTTAATTGCCGAGTATGGACAAGTAGCTTTTCAATACGACACGGTGGAACAATTTACTTCTACTGAGAAAATACAATCTAATTACTCTATTTCCGGTAAAGTAAACATCAGTAGTATAATTTCTAAATTACGCATGAATCAAAACAGAGTACGTAATACATCAAATGAACGAGAGACGTGGCTAAGCCAGCAGGCATTAAAGCGTAAAGATCAAAAACAGAATGACGAATGTATTTACCAAAAATGATTCTCTGTACTCAAATTAAGATAATTCCGGATTCAATCATGCAAATTTGAGAACATTTTATTTCTAAAAGCCTTGGAATGCTTATATATTTTGCAAAACATAGTTCTCAGATTACCTTGAACACTATATGTCTGCCAGTAATACGTTTGTCCTCTGTAAGGCGCCGCAAAACCATAACCACTTCGTCGAGAAAATTCCATAGCAACATGACCTACGGCGATAAGGGCTGGAGCTGATTGGCCGATATGAAATCCACCTAATTTCTTGAAGGAGTTAGGAAGTGGCCCAGACCCATCTGGGTCCCAATAAAAACTGCCTATAAAGACGTTTGAGTCTCCGATTCCTTTTTTTGAATTAACATATTTTACTAAGCCATTTTGCTGATCCATGTAGTAACGATACCACCAATGGTAACCGCTTACCTTACGACCCTTTAATTCACCTGCAATAATGTGTTCAAAGCCCCTTCCGCTTCCAAACCAGTTGTCACGTAAGTCCTCAATTGTTGTATTCGTTCTAGCTAAAGCAACTCTGATCACCTCGAAATTACTTAGGTAGTCTATGTATGCATCTATCTGCTTTCGTAAGCGCCGATGATCGTTACTGTTAGTACTTGGATTAAAAAGATGAATTAAATCCATAGTTTTCTTATAAGACTCTGTGGGAACAGTTTTCAACTTGCCAAATAGCTTTTGACCTTGATTCTCATGAATTTCAACTTCCAAATAGTCGCGATCTAGTCTATCGATCTCTTCGAAAACACTGGCTATAGAGTGATTATTTAATATGAATTTGGATTCAACTTGACAACTATTTGAGGCTAAAAATATTAATGAATGTATTAAGCCAATTAAAAAATAGCACTGTAGATTAGAGAGCCTGATAGTAGCTAATGAAGTACTTGAAAACATCGTTTTACCCCTCACGTTCCGCCATAAATACGCGCCCTGCTAATCGAACAGAACTCATAATAGTAAGAAGTCTGGATTTACTGTCAACCCGACATAATAATAATACCGTCGCGAATTTTGAGATATTTCCAATTATTTGTATACAAAAATCTTAAAAAAGATCGAATAATTGTATGAAATTTTTTGATATGGATTGAACTTATGAACCTATTGAAGTCTTTGAAAAACTGATAGATACACTCGTAACTAGTGCTTCGAAGGGCGTTCAAAAGACATGTCTACCATAAGGTCACATACAGAGAATGAGGCAATAAAAATAAAAAGAAATAACAGGGCATCTAAACCAGTTTTCATTATATTTAGTTCATAAAAAATAGATACTACTTGTAAAGTTCCGCAGCATCCCAACCTTTTTCTCGGGCAGTATCAATTAAAGTCCAACCTTCATCAGCTTGATTGAGAAACTCCAACATATACTTTCCTTTTATAAATTCAGATTCACCTGTATTTTCGACCTTAGAAACTTTATCTAACATTTGAAAGGCTCTTCTTAAACGATGCTTTCCAGGATTCTTCAAAAGAATTTGATTAGCTAGATATTTCATAGCCCAAGGTTCTTCGAAGCGAGCTGCTGCATCTATGTACTGCTTCGCCTGCAATTCATTCTTTGAAATACCATCTCCATTTAACAGATGCCGTGCCATACTAGCTAACGCTTCAGGATGGTTTAATTTACTACTTTTGCTCAAATGTTCCATGGCCATATCAATATTCTTCGAAATCTTTTCGAATCCATCACGATATATAACGTAAAGGTAATATGAGGCTGGTGCGTAATTTAGTTTCTCCGCCCTATAAAGTAAGTCTAAACCTCTCTCTACATTAGTTAAACCAGCTTGCTGCTCAACATACATTTTACCTAGCATATATTCACAACTAGGAAATTTTTGACCACTACACTGTTTAAAAA
This sequence comes from bacterium, assembly GCA_036339875.1. GTDB lineage: Bacteria > Muiribacteriota > UBA6191 > UBA6191 > UBA6191 > JAYZAC01. The sequence continues at coordinate 6,207 of JAYZAC010000118.1, forward strand.
ATCTAAATCCAGCAATTTGATTAAGAAGGCGACCCTGTCCTTTGTAGTTCATAAAACCCAACATATATATTGCATGATTATTATTTAGAGCTGCTGCTTTCTCATAAAACTCAATTGCTTCTGAATATTTTTTTTCTAAATATAGTTTGTCAGCCATCTCAAGATAGGCCTGAGGTGAAACAGCTTCATCCTTAAAGTTCGGTAAGATCCAAATCAGAAGTATTATGGGAATCAAGAATACATAGTTAGTGATTATCTGTTTTACTGAAATACTTGTACGTCGCATTGCAAGTATCTCATCTCTCATGGAACGAGAATGTATTAACTTATAACTACCGAGGGGAATTATTGGAATAGGAAAACAAAACCATAATGTCGAAATCACTGATCCGCACGTACTACACTTTTCAGACTTACTATGAAAACGTTTACCAAAACTAAGCCAATCATTTATCGCATAAGCGGTTTCTTGTGTCTGTTTTGATGATTTTGAATCATCGATACACTGGTCACAAAAAGGTGACAGACGTTTAGAAGGGTTATTTTCTTGAACCACTTCATTGAGCTTTGAACCATCCCCACTTAGGACGCTTATTAGATCTTCCATTTCGTTTGATTTTGACTTATCGACCTCCAGATTATCGCTCTCCATGAGCTTTTCTGTATATGCATCTTCTTCCTCTTTCTCTGCTGATAGAGCATCATCAAGGTAAAACTCTTGAACTCTTCTCAATGCTTGAGCGTAAGATATTGAATGCCTTCCTAATCGGTGGAGTAATTTAACACCCTCTTGATACAATTCTGTATCACTAAACCCTTCATCTTCTCTACTCAGATGAATACGTAAACTTTCAGCGAACGCGTCATCATGGATTAATCCTAGAGCATGGCAGGCACTTTTGAAGCTAGCTATATCACCTCTGTTCAATAAACGAGTAATACCAGCCTCTATATGTTGTTCTTGACCACCTAGTTTCCACAGTCCAATAATTGCATTTGCAACTACGCGATTATTATCATCGTATGAACATTGAACGAGCTTCCTAACATCTTCAACTGTACATAACTCAATAAATCCTTCCAAAGCGTTAGCTCTAACTCGATGATCCTCATGAGCTAAATAGTTAAGCAATATCTTTCTGATTTTCTCGCTATCTTCACTAATTCCACCCAAGGCCAGTAGAGCACTGGCTAATTGAAAATTATCTTTTGTATTTTCTAGAAGTCGCTGAAAATGATCAACAATACTAAAGTCTTGATCGAGTATGTGCTTAGCTGGGATTGAGTCTTCAGAAATAATTTTTGATCGATCAGATGTGTTTAGATTTTTACTAATAAAATTAAAGCTCTTTATGTAGGTATCATGATCTGACTTAGACATCCTAGACAGCATTGCGGATCTAGCTTGAGGACGCATCTCCTTGATGGTCATAAGCACAAAGTCTCGTACGTCTTGAGATTCATCGAGTATCAAGCAAGCCGCATATGCTTGACTTGAAATAACATCATGCTTAATCAAAGATAGAAAGGCTTGTTTTCGTATCTCTGGCTGTGGATTTTTCATCCACTCCATTAAGTCCTCACGAAACCGACTTGGCTGAATTGCAGCCAATTGAATAGCGTTAATAGTTAGCCAATCCTGATTACGTAATTGAGCAATATGCTTTATTAAATCATAAGCCTCAATCAATTGTGCTTTAAGAATGTACTGTACAGCTCGAGCCTGTACTTTTGGATCATCATTTTGAAACGCCAGTTGAATGCGTTTTCGAATGGACTTTGTTTGTTTGTGCTTACTTCCCGTTCGCAAGTTTTTAATTTGCTCTTCCAAAAACTTTATAATTGGAGGATGTTTTTCAAATTCTAAAGCCGACTCAAGCAACCGTAATTTGTCTTTTTCCGGAGATTCTAGGAGATTTACAAAGTTTCTCTGCCGACTACTGGGGTCAGCATCTTGCAGTCCCAGCGACTTCAACCTTCTCTCGTCGTCCAAGTTCGCCATTAACTGAGTGTATCACAATTAAGCTTGAGTCTACAGAGCTCAAATGATGTGACGTTTTTGTTAATTCGAGGGTAATCCGATAGAACCTAGTATTTCCATTGCAACCTGCCGAGCTGAAATTAAAGCACCTTGAATAGATGGTTGAATTTGTCCATCACCACAATAATAGATACCATCTTTGTGTAGCGATCTAACTTCCAACTTATCCACGATAGGTAAAGCTCTTGAAATCTCGTATCTCTTCAAATGCTCAAACCTAAAACCAGGAAACCAATCATTTAATTGACTCTTAATGTGGGTTTCATGAACCTTTGAGTAAGGTTCAATAAGATTTACAGACAACAAAGATTTTCCATCTGGTGAGTATGCTTTCGAAACACTCGAAATTGGTGCTAGATGGTTAATTGCTCCTTCACTGTTTCCATTGAGATATAAAAGCGGTGAACTCGGTTTAAATGAATCCGAAATAAAATAATCGGTTGTTACTTGCCTAGCGCCAGAATCCCAAGAATTATGAGCTTGAATAACAAAGTCGTAATCGGAATTTAATTGATTAATATCCACCAACTCACCCAGCCTCAAACAAAAAGAAGAATTATCGGCAAGCTGTCTTGCAAGCTGCCCCATTCCCTTTTTCGGTATTGCTACCTCAGAAACTGCAAAAAGTCTGTATAAATACGCAAAAAACGAAGCCGGAGTATTCAGTTCTCTCTCCAGAAAAACACCTGAAAAAAAAGGTCGGAAGAAACGTGAGATTATTTCTGAGCTAAAACCATGCTCTTCTAAAAATTGTATAGTTGATAGCTCATTCAAGGCTTCATCTTCAGGGTCAACAAACCTCAACTTGAGAATTCTTAATTTATCTGTAAGCGAGCCAATTGGTGCGCACAATGTTTCAAAAAATTTACTAGGTTTACGAAACGGATCGGTCACTTCATAGAAATCCCTTCCTAATCTAACCTTAGCTCCCGGGCTAAAATACTGGAGTTCTAGTCCTTTGTAGTCAAAAGCTCTAGTACCCTCACTGTAAGCAGGCTGGAATACCTGAAAACCATGGTCAAGTAAAAAACCATCCAACTTATCTGTTTGTATGCGCCCCCCTATGTGATGATTTTTATCAAAGACAGTTACATGTAGATTCTGCGATAAAATCTTAGCGCAATAGAGTCCGGAAATTCCAGCTCCCACAATCGCAGCAGTTTTGGTTTTCATACTCCGATGATACTAAGTAGTTCCGAAACAGTCCAATATGTTCATAAAGTTTATGTGGGTGTTAAACTCAGGGGATGGATGATCTTATATTACAAAGTCCGTGTCCGAGTAGGATGGAAACTTGTTTAGTAGAAAAAGTATTTCCGATTGCCAAAACAAAATTGGATAAAGCCTGGGAAGCTCTGCAGCAAAGAGAAACTTTTGTCGAGTCTCAAATCCCCCCGTACAAAGTGGAATTCGATTCACCACAACAGCACGGTCCGTTTAATGTGGGCGAGTTAAACATTCATCACGGTCCTTTTTTAAGTGTTCATGGACGGATTGGTGACATATCTGCCAATTATCGTGATTTAGAATATTTCTACGGCTCATACGTTTTCAGTTTTCGTTGGATTCGTCCGGTTCGATTGCAGTTCTTCAAGGAGGATGATGGCATCAGAATGCGATTAAAAGCCTACGTCATTCCCTGGATGCGACCATTTTGGCTCATCGGAAATTCCGTGTTCTGGAGTTTCTTTGGTATCAACTTTATCCTTTAATTCCCAGACGAACTTGACCTATGCTCTTATACGTGGGTTCATGGAATCATGGACCGAGCAAACGAGATATTGAAGCACGTATTTGGCTATGACTCCTTCCGCAGTAACCAACAGCAGGCTATTAATTCAGCTCTGGAAGGTAGAGACTGTCTGGTACTAATGCCTACAGGTGGAGGTAAATCTCTCTGCTACCAAATACCAGCTCTAATCAAAGATGGATACACTCTTGTAGTATCACCTTTAATCGCACTCATGAAAGATCAGGTGGATAATTTACGAGAATCAGAAGTGGCGGCAGCCTACATCAACTCAAGTATTGAGGTGTCACAAAGAAATGCAATCAGAGAACAAATAGCTAATGGCGCCATTAAACTTGTCTATATGGCTCCTGAGGGAGTGGTTGCAAATCTATATTGGTTGAGGCAACACCCTCCTGCTCTTATTGCTATCGATGAAGCTCATTGCGTCTCTCAATGGGGACATGACTTTAGAACAGAATATCGAGATTTAGCTGATGCCTTTGATCAATTACCAAGAAGAGTACCTAGAATGGCACTTACAGCAACTGCAAATCCAATGGTTCGTATGGATATCATTCAAAATTTAAATCTCGTTGGCGGACAACAATTCGTAAGTAGTTTCAATCGCCCTAATATTGAATACCGTATTCAATACAAAGATAATCCTATGAAGCAATTGAAAAGCTTCTTATCAAACTACAAATCTCAATCAGGGATTATTTATTGCGCCACAAGAAAATCAGTAGAAAAGGTTCATGCTCAAATTATTAAAGATGGCTTTGACGCAGATTATTATCATGCTGGCTTAACTGCAAATCAGAGGGATGCTACTCAATCTCGATTTCAACAATCCGATCATTCTATTATGGTTGCAACAGTGGCTTTTGGAATGGGTATTGATAAACCGGACATTCGTTTTGTATTTCATTACGATATGCCAGCTAATCTATCGGCTTATTATCAGGAGACAGGACGTGCAGGGAGAGACGGTCAAGCTTCAGTCGCTCATATGATTTATGGTCTTCAAGATGTAATGACAAGAAAGATGCTAATCAAATCCAGTAAGGCTCCTGCTGAGATAATTCAAGCCAGAAAAAGTCAATTACGTGAAATACTAAGCTTTTGTGAAACTACCGCATGTCGCCGCAAAATATTACTAGAGCATTTTGGTGAATCAACTGATCAAAGATGCGGCAATTGCGATAGCTGCCTAAACCCAGCGGCAATGCAAAACGGTACTCTACAAGCCCAGCAATTTATTTCTTGCATGATGAGAGTGGTACAAAGTCGAGGCTTACAAGTTTGCGCAGGACAAAGTGTTGGTTTCGGAGCACAACATATATTAAACATACTTCGTGGTAGTGAAAATCAAATGATACTAAAATGGCGTCATAATGAACTGAGTACTTACGGTATTGGAAAAAACCTCAGCTTAAAGCATTGGCAATGTATTGTCAGACAGATGTTCGTTGCTGAACTTATCGATGAACAACATTCAGAATTTAACACATTAATTTTGACTGATAAAGCCATTGAATTTGTTAAATCAAAGCAGACCTTAAATGTTCGTGAAGACGTACTTTTTCGTCAAATTAAAAAATCAATCTCCAAAAATAGAACAGCCAAACCTAGCTATAATTTCAATTCAGAAGATGAACAATTATTTGATTCTTTAAGACAGTGGCGTAAGAATAAAGCTGCTGTCCTTGGCAAACCAGCCTATGTAATTTGTGGAGATCGTACAATCGCTGATCTGGTTCTAAAAATGCCCCAAACTACTGAACAACTTAATAGCATCCATGGCTTAGGAAATTCAAAAATCAGCAAGTATGGCAATGAATTGCTCGAAATTATTAAATCTGGCAACGAATAATAGCCAAATTCTTTGAAACTCTATTTGTGTAATGATAATCTCATTGTATGTATCACGGAGAGCGCTTCAATAGTATTACTCATTTAGTTGGAGCGGCACTTTCACTGATGGGCCTTGGAGCGTTGGTTACCGTTGGAGTCAACTCGGGTAACATCAAATTATTAATCAGTTACACAATATTTGGTATGAGTATGGTCCTACTTTATACCATGTCTACTTTATATCACAGCTTCCATCCAGCCCATTTGAAGCGATTGTTTCGTAAGCTAGATCACATCGCAATTTATATACTTATTGCGGGTACCTACACTCCATATTTGTTAGTTGCATTGAAGGAAAACAAAGGTGTTTGGATACTTACATTTGTCTGGATAATGGCAATTATTGGTATCTGTGTTGACATCTTCAAACACAAACGAAATGAAACCTTGCAAATATGTATTTACCTAGTAATGGGGTGGACGGTATGCTTGGACTTCAATGGTATCTATCAGGCCATTTCAACTCTAGGTTTCTTCTGGCTAGCGCTGGGTGGAGCATGTTATTGCATCGGGCTAATATTTTATGTTCTCGATGGGTTCAAACGATTTAACCATGCTCATGGAATATGGCATCTATGGGTAATGGCAGGAACATTTTTTCATTTCATATCAATCATTAATTACGTCAGATAGTTAAGCCGGCATACTAGGTCCAAACACATATAATACATT
>JAYZAC010000119.1:0-23612 GCA_036339875.1 bacterium
CTCCCGGAAATAAGCAACTACGTCCAATTATGGCTATCGGTTCGCGACTCATCTATGCCTTTCCCTCTCGCTTGCTCGCGGTGGTAAAAGCATTAAAACTTTCGTTGAAGATAGCTTTCCAGCCTCTTCCATATGCAAGAATATCATCATCATCATTCGTGAACCAAAAATCCACACTTGTACTGAAGGAAGCCTTATTAAGTTTATCTATCTTCAAATAACAACGAACTTCTGAACCATCAAAAGGCTGTAATTGAACATACTCCTTGAGACCTTGCGGAATTCCGATACACCCTTGAGTCTCTCCAAGCCAAATTAGACCCAATTGAGCCATTCCATCTAAGACACGCGGATCAGTTATCCAATCAGAATAAGGTGAATCAACTACCAGGTCTTTTGGTACAGATGTTTTTATCGTAGCAACTAATCCAGAATCGCTAATACCTTCAATTGATCTTATACATTGTAAACTCGGTCCATGAAACAAATATCGATCGTAGGCATCATCGAGGCTTATCTTCAATCTATCTTTATCTAGACCCGAGGGAGGGTCTTGCGGTGTTACATAACTCAATCCTAAAATAACATCTGCTTCATAGCTCAAGATTTTCTTACCTTTTGAAATTTCGTAAGCTTTTATACTTACTGTCCTGCCTTCAACATCACTCAAGGATATGTCTTCACACTCCATATGAAGTTCTCCAGGGCCATCAGGGAAACTCAAACCATGATGTACTTTTAAGTCATTTATGGAGGTTAAGTTAAGATTAGGAAACATATCTGACGCAGCCTGAGCCAAAAACTCAAGAACCATTGCCATAGGTAATACAGGGTCTTTGAGTACATGATCTCTCAAGACTGGTTCCTCCTTGGGATTTAGACTGAGAGAAACTCTTAGTGGTGTCCGAACAGTACCACTCTCTCCCTGAGATAATTCAAGACCATGTTTACCGCCAAGAATAATCTCTCTCGTTTGAGGACTACCATGCAAAATTTCATGAGTAAAAAAATCTGCTCCAACTGATGGTGGAATTAGAACTACACCCTCGGCTTCAAATTTTCGAGCCAATTCAGGTGTGACCATACCGCCAGCTAGAGCGCCCCAATCGATAGCTAAAAATCGACAATTTGAAAGGGGATTCTGAAGACAAAACTGAGACAAGATTTCATTAGCTACAGCATAGTCAGATTGACCTACATTGCCAAATTTACCTGCCACAGATGAAAACATAATAACTAGTCTCAATTGATCATGATCAAGACTTTCAAAAAGACGAGCTAGACCCAATACCTTTGTGGATAAAACCTGCTGAAACTGATCTAATGTTTTATCAGACACAAATTTATCTCTTAAAACACCAGCTCCGTGGATTAAACCTCTAATCGGTCCTAACTCATTAGTGACTTCTGAAAAAACAGTCTTTAAGGATGCTACATCCTGAACATCAACACTGTAATATTTAGCTTGGCAACCACAATTAGTTAATGCTTTGATTTGCTCTTGGATTTCATCTACTGCCGCTTTTTTATTTGCAAGTCTTTCAACTTCACGAGGCGTAACTTTAGCTCCGCTAGCCTTTAATGCCGCAAATATTTTGGTTTTTAATTCGTTTGTGGTTAACCCTGGGGCAAAATCAAAATCTTTTAACTCTGGTACCTCTAGGGGACTGCGACCCAACAGAACAAATTTCAGTGGCAATTTAGATCCTAAATCTCTGACCATTGTTGCTGTTATTCCTCGGGCTCCGCCGGTTACTACAACTACATCGTTTGGTTTCAACTGTAAATCTGTAACAGAATCTTGTTGTAAGGGTTGATTAGGATGCTCTAATACTGGGACCTGAGTCCAACGTTCATCAAGCTTATAACCAACTTCCTCAAATCCGTGGTTCTGTTGCAATTCAAGCAGTAATTGGCCTGCTCTATCTTCAGCAGACACATCCTCACTGTACGGCTCAAAATCTAAAATTCGACAATGAATTTCTGGATGTTCTTTAGCGAAACATCTAAGGAATCCGCCCAATCCAGACTGGGCTTCCCATACTTTTTCATGTTTTTCTAATCCAAAATGACCCCCACGAGCTGTCACTTGAAAAAAGTTTTTATTTGAAGCCGTAGATTTTATTAGAGATTGAGCTACTCGAAAAGCAGAAAAAATATGCGTATCCAATAATTCAGCTAATCGTTCACTAGATTGAGACAGTAGTCCATCAGTTAATCCTGAGCCAGCTAAATGAATTACTGTTTGGTAATTAGAGTTCTCTAGTATGCCATCAAGTTGCTCTATGCTACTAAAACGAGTGATATCTTGATCTACAGAGGGAACTTCGTGACCACTTTCAACGATCAAAAGCTTGGCTACTAGACCCTCAGCTTTTAAGCTTCTCTGAACAAATAAACCTGCTTCTGAGCAATCGTCTAAAATCAAATACGGCCCAGAAGGTAGAGTTTTTAAATCTTCCTCTCTAACTGGAGACAAACGTCTTAATTGAGCTACAAAACGTCCTATTTTACTATCACGGAGCTGAAGATACTTTGAAACGTTGGTCGAGGACCCCGCTGTCAGATCTTTCTGAGACTGAACTATACCAGCTGTCTTTTTTTTTTCTCTCCAATAGCAATCACATCATCGAGAGCACCGCCAAGATGTTTTGCTAAATCTTCAATTGTTTTCAAAACGCCCATTTCACCAGGTCCAACTGTTGGAGCTTGGGGAAACTTTTCTTGTATAGCACCCAAAATCTCAACTCGTCGAATACTATCAACTGCAAGATCACTTTCAAGATCCATATCAGGAGTCAGCATTTCGAGTGGAAAACCAGTTTTGTCACTGATGACATCCAATAAACCTCTTAAAATTTCACCTGCTGTACCTGAACTAGAAGAATCAATTGCTATCGCTGTAGGAACACTAGAGTGCTGAGGATTATTACCTTCGTCCAAATAATTTACAATATCTTCGATACTTTGGAGCACACCCAGCTGCTCAGGACCTACAGTAGGTGCCTTGGGAAATTGTTCCTGCACAGCTCCAAGAATTTCTACTCTACGAATTGAGTCAACTGCAAGGTCTTCTTCTAATTTCATATCGGGAGTGATCATCTCAAGAGGAAAGCCTGTTTTATCAGAAATTGTCTGGATGAGAAATTCAGAAATTTTACCACCTAAATTATCTGTTTGAACTGTTGGGGTTGAAGTCGAGGAATTAACAGTTTCAGCTACTGGACTTGAACCTTGATTTCCCGAGGATAAAAAGTCAGCTATATCACCAACAGATTTCAGCACTCCCAATTGGCTAGGTCCAATAGTAGGTGCGTTGGGAAAATTCTCTTGAACAGCTCCCAAAATTTCGACTCTTCTAATACTATCGACCGCAAGATCTTCCTCAAGATCCATGCCAGGCTCGATCATTTCCTGAGGGAATCCAGTTTTTTCAGCTATTGTTGAGATTAAGTAATCTTGAATCTCATTGGAATTAGTCTGAGATTCTATCTTAGAACTCGTAATAGCCGAAGCTGTATCTACTTCTCTATTCAATTTTGGCAATGTAAAGGGGCTCGAAGCGGCTTGGGGCTGCTCTTGGTCGGTTTCAAACATCGCCGAAAGTAGACTACCATTCTTCTCAGAGTGACTTGCAACCTTTTGTTCTGGACTTTTCCAACCACTGGCACTGCTGATTTCCGGCTTGACTGTCCCATGGTTAACTTCTGTCTGTTTAGATAAATGGGGCTGTGGAGCTCTATTTACAGCAACACTCAAAGCAGAATTCTCTACAGGAGCATGAAACGCCTCATACTGAGGCTCAGAATACTCAATGGGGCTATACTCAATCTCGGGCTCAGCAGACATAATTGCCTGATTATCATCGAAAACCATTCTCTCGAATAATCGGTTAGCATCACTTTGCATTTGTAAAAATTGCTCGTGTACCTCTAGCATCTTAAACCGGTAATCATTGTACTCTTCAATAACGCCTTTGGTTTGCTTGATGGTTTTCTTACTCATAATCTTTCCTTCGGAGCGCCGAACTGGAACTCGGTACTTGGGAGCACTAGACTTTCCCTTGACTGCTTTTTGGGCAACAGGAGACTTCACAACCCCCCCAGTTGCTCTTGAAAGAGGCTGTGATGGTACCTGCACTTTTGATTTTTGTAAATCACTTTGAAGGTTCTTTAGTTTCTTTTCTAACTCACTTTTTTGTTGATTAACGGTCTTCAGTTCATTCTTTAAGCTAGAAATCTGGAGTGTGTGTTGAGAATCCGCCTCTTTTAAACGAGTCTTTAGCTCTTTTTCAGCTATTTTCTGACTTACTTCTACCTGTTGAGTGATTATAGAGTCCAACTGCACATTTCCAGGTTTCATCGGAACCTGTCTCATCTCAGGCCGTAAAAAATTTGCTCCATTTAACTGAACGGTTACTGGGCTCATTTTACGCTTTAATGGAAATGCCTCGACTTTTTCACCAATTGCCTCAGAATTAAGTTGTACTTTACCCATAGCTGCCAAATGGGCCAAACAAGTTGTTAGCGGAGTGAAACGCTTACGTAGATCAATCTCTTGATCGCTTGTCTTTAGTTCACCCGCATCGATACTTAATACCACGTGAGGCTCATTTTCAAGAATCTGTCCTACCAAGCGACCTAATACACCTGAAGGTCCGGTTTCCACAAATATTCGGCAACCATCATCGACCATCTTTCTAATCATCTTCTCAAATTGGACGCTCTCTCGTAGTTGCCTGGCTAAAAGATTAGCTTTTTCCTTCTGAGCCTTAGGAAATACATCAGTAATTGTATTGGAATAGACCGGAATCAAGCCTTCGTTAAATTTAACGTTCTTCAACTCTTTGGCAAAGCTTTCACTCGCTTCTTGCATTAAACTTGAATGAAATGCAGCTCCTACCGCGAGTCTTACGGACCTCAAATTAGCTTTATTCAAATGAGACTCAGCCGCATCAATGGCTGCAACAGTTCCAGATAAAACAACTTGCTCTGGGCTGTTGTAATTTGCAACCTCGATTAAATTTTCTGATTTATCGATCGGAGCAATTGCCTCAAGAACCTTTTCTTTTGGCGCTAGAACCGCAAGCATTGCGCCACCTTGCTTATCATTACATTCACGCATCAACTCACCTCGACGACGAGTCAGCTTCATATATGAATCAAAATCTAGAACATCTGCTGCATGTAACGCAGTCAATTCTCCGTAACTATGTCCCGCGACAGCATCTACCTGTAATCCAATATTTTTAAGCACTTTGTAGGCTGCTAAATTTGCGAATGATAAGCCAGCTTGGGTATTATCCGTTCTGGTTAAATATTGTCTTTGTTCCTCAAGATCTTTTGTATCAAAAGCGGCCATAGGATAAACAATATCATTTAGAGATTTCAGACCGTTTGAAGTTCGCCATAGATTGACTTTCTGTAACACGTCCTGTGCTTCAGCGCGATGCGCAATCAACTCCCGCATCATTCCAGGATACTGAGACCCTTGTCCCGGAAATAGTACAGCTACTTTAGCATCTTGAAATTCCTCACCAGGGAGAAAGAAAATTCCACTTCTAGTGCTGAGTGTTCGACCAGGGTGATTTTTTAGATGTGTTACTAATTCTGAAAGTTTTGTTTCCAAGTCTGTCATATCGGTTACAACTAAACTAGCTTTACAAGGATTGTCATGACTAAACTTTGTACGAAGATATGAACAAAGCTCTCTTAGCGAGCTAACCGCATTGAGACGTGTAAGTAAATCTTCCATTTGAAGAATTAGAGCATCTACGTTTTTATCTGAAAATGGTACAAAATCCACACCAGTATTCAAAAGAGATACAAATTTTTCTTCATTATGCTGCTCTAAAAGAACATGAAAATTAGTACCACCAAATCCAAAGGCACTCGTTCCGGCTCGGCGCTTGTGACCTTCGTCATTGTGAGTCCAAGGACGTAACTCTGAATTTAAGTAAAAAGGTGATGTTTCGATTTCCATTGCCGGATTAGGCTTCTGCACATTAATAGTGGGCGGCAGTACATGGTGATAGATTGATAAAGCAGCCTTCATAACTCCCGCAATACCTGCACTGGCCTTTGAATGACCGATCTGCGATTTTACGGAGCCAATAGCACACCATTTTTCATTTTGAGATTGATCACCATATACGAACTTTAATCCGTTAAACTCTTTCATATCTCCCACAGGAGTTCCTGTACCGTGAGCTTCTAAGAGTTCAATGTCTCGGGGGGTAACACCGCCCAATTCGTAGGCTTGTTTTACAGCTTTTGCCTGACCTTCACTAACGGGCTGATATATACTTTTACCACGACCATCGGAAGAAGATCCAATTGAACGCATCACAGCATATATTTTATCTCCATCACGCAAAGCATCTTGATAGCGCTTCAGAACCATCAAACCAATTCCCTCAGCGATTAAAATTCCATCACTAGAGGCATCAAAAGGTCTACTCTTGCCTTCCTTAGAAAACGCCGGTGTTTTTGAAAAGCACATATACATGAATATGTTATTTTCCGTATCGACACCTCCGGTAATAGCCATATCACAAGTGCCCGTTAAAAGTGCATCGGCAGCCATTTTGACAGCTCCTAAGGCAGAGGCACACGCAGCATCAATTACACAATTTGTCCCACCTAGATTTAGATGAGATGCAATGCGACCTGATACCACATTACCTAATACTCCTGGAAAAGAATTTTCCTGCCAAATCGGATAACTGTCTCTATACTGCTTTGTAATAGAATCGCGCATTTCCGCAGGTATGCCATGTTGCTCAAGAACCTTATCAATTACTGGATAACTTAAACGCTTGTTAAGTGGTGTAGTAAGTTCTGTAATGGATGTCGTACCAACAATGGCTGCACAGCGATCTCGATCGAATTCTCTACCCCCATCATCTGAGAGATAACCAGCATCTTTGAGAGCTTCTCGAGCAACTTTCATTCCTAGAAGTTGGGCTGTATCAATAACATCTAAATCTTTTGGACCGATTCCATACTGCATTGGATCAAATTCAACAAATGGTAAAAAACCACCGCGCTTACAATAAGTTTTATCAGGATCCTTTAAGTCTTCAGAAAAATAATCTTTAGGGTCCCAATGAGTCTCGGGTATATCACTAATGCAATCTTTTTTAGATACAATATTAGTCCAAAATTCATTTAGATTACGAGCCTTTGGAAAAAGGCAGGACATTCCTACTATGGCAATGTCTCGATCTTTGATTACGGGAATAGATTTTTTGCTCATAACCAACACTCCATACCTTCGCCAGGCTTGATCGATTCCAATTCAGGTGCTAGTGAAACGCCTGCCTGTTTCAAAGTTTGTAGGCGAATCAAAATCGCCGCTCCCGACAGTAATTTGTGTGCAATTGATACCACGCTACGATTTTTAGCTTCCTCAAATTCCGTTCCACGAACCCATTCGTTATAGGCTCCCTGTGCAGGACCTGCCCAAACTTGATAATCCATTTTTCTAGAAGGCTCACCCGAGATGGCCCACAAACTCGATTTGCCAAGATACCACCGAAAAATCAAGGCCATTTTATGCTTCGGATCCTTGGCGGCCTTTACAAGCTGAGATGGATCTCTATCCTGAAAAAACGATTCTGTTTCGTCCCAGACTTCAGCTAATGTTTTTTGAAATACTTGTTTCTCGATTTTGATTCTTTCAGCCTGAGGGATTTCATCTATGTGTGCATAAGCTTGATACAGGTTGTAAAGCTTTTGCGCTCGCATTGCAAACATACTACCTTTTTTCAGGACCTGTAATTTAACGCCCATTTCAAACATATCAGCTGCTGGTGCCATAATTACGTCGTGCGGTTCAACCTTGGTGAGTGCCTCTTTTACAAAATCTGATGTACCAGCCTCTGTAGCCGCCTGATTAATAGATCCCGTCATTACATAACTTGCACCCATGGAAAAAGCAGCTTGGACACTCTGAGGTGTTGAAATGCCTCCAGAAGCACCTACTCTGATTCTATTACTGAAGCCATATTTTTCCATTGCCACGTCACGTAGGTTTATAAAAGTCGGCAATAAGGTAACAAGTGGTCGATTGTCTGTATGGCCTCCTGAGTCCGCCTCAGCGGTAATATCTTCCGCAACAGGAACGAACTGGGAAAGCTCTGCTTCTTCGGCAGTAATTTTCCCTAATTTTAATAGTTCATTTACCATATTTAGTGGAGCAGGAGCCATGAACTGACGAGCCACTTCGCTTCGAGATAATTTGGCAAAGATATGATTTTTGGCAACTACTTTACCGTTCTCATTACGATGTAGACCTTTCAAACGATAATGCAAAAGGTAGCTGGTTAATCCTAGATATGCACTGGCCGAAACTCTAGTTATTCCATGCTCCAAATACATGTCGACAGTAGCTTCTTCTATGCTAGGCTCAAAAGGATTATGCAAAAGATTGAAGCCATATGGACGATCGCCTAATTCAGACTGAATTCTATGAATTGCTTCTTTAACTTTCCTCGGATGCAAACCACCAGCTCCGAAAAATCCTAACATTCCCGCCTTACCCATTGCGATACAGATTTCAGCACTGCCAATTCCATTTGCCATAGCGCCGGCAACATAAGCAGCATTAACGTTATGAGCCCTACAAAACTCCGAGTCACCCAGTTGATTTGGATTAATAGCAGGAAGAAAACTGACAAACTCCACCTCACTATCTAAGTTGGAAGAGGACGGATGTTCAGCCAAACTATACTGTTGATCTCGCTTTAAAACTAGATAAGATTGACGTAAATCAAATAACGCCTTACGCAATTTCGCTGTATCAGTAAATTTGGTCTCTTGGTCTAAATTGTTCGATACGAATGTGGTTGGATATATCATACTCTATTTGGTTCAAGGCTAAAAGGTAGAAAAACACCCATGGAAAACCGCTGAATACTAATGCATATAAGACCTACGATCAATCATTTTTTCTAACAGTAGAGCGATTCTTTTATGGTTTTTATTATTTTTAATTGAAAGTACATTGAGTTTTCCGATCAAACATGTTTTTTTATAGAGCTATTTTATGGGGTCTTCGTTTTGGGAGTCCTCTAGTAACGGGGTATAAAATTCATGAAGTACAGCAATGTCTACGTGGGAGGGATGGGTTATGAAATTCCTCGCAATGTACTTAAGACGGAAGTGATGGAAAAACAACTTGCTCCAGTCTATGGGCAGTTAAACATCGGACCAGGCAAGTTGCAAATGATGACTGGCCTTAAGCAGCGACGCTTCTGGAACGATAATCTCAGACCATCAGAAGCTGCGACTAAAGCAGCCGTAAGGGCATTAGAACAGAGTCCAATCTCGATTGACCAAATCGGCGCATTAGTCAATTGTAGTGTTTGTCGTGATTACCTTGAACCAAGTACGGCAACCATCATTGCGAAAAATTTGAATTTACGCCCTGAAACAATTTTGTTTGATGTTAGTAATGCTTGCTTGGGTTTTGCCACTGGTTTATCAGTTATTTCAAATATGATCGAATTAGGTCAAATCGAAGCGGGTATGGTTGTTTCTGCAGAGGCAGCTTCAGAAGTTGTAGAAAACACAATTAAAACCCTGGTGGAAAATCCTTCAGAGGACTTACTTTTAGCCTCCATTCCAAGTTTAACTCTAGGTTCGGGAAGCGTTGCATATATTCTGTGTAGAAAAGATATTGCTCCTCGCGGACTTCAATTTGAAGGAGGCGTAACACTCAATGACAGTCAACAGAGTAATCTTTGTCTGTGGGGGCCGGATACAGGCTTTCCAAGTCAGACAAATCACACTATGGTGACTGATGGTAAAACTCTACTGGACAAAGGAACTAATCTTGCTGCAAGAACATGGGAAAAGTTCAGTAAGCTAACAGGTCACACTAAATCGTCGATGGATGTCATATTCTCACATCAAGTAGGCATTCTTCATCGCAATGTAGTCTTTGAAGCACTAGAGCTTGACGTAAACAAAGACTTTACAACGTTTGAATACCTAGGTAATACCGGTTCGGTAGCCATGCCAATTACAATGGCCATAGGTATCGAAAAAGGGGCTTTTGAACCAGGGCAGAAAGCTATACTCATGGGGATTGGTAGCGGACTCGTATGCACGATGTACTCAGTCCTATGGGAAGCGGGAGCCTAGGTATTATGGATTCTAATGATCGCTACAGTTGTATCGAGCCATATCGCGATCTATATCCTTTTCAACCCAACCTTCTGGAGCTCACTGATGGTAACATTCACTACGTTGACGTAGGTCCTAAAAATGCGCCGACTATTCTTTTTGTGCACGGAAATCCCACTTGGTCTTTTTATTATAGAAACCTAATTCAAGCCTTGCGAACCGATTATCGTTGCGTTGCGATTGATCATTTAGGCTGTGGTCTTTCCGATAAGCCTCAGCGATACAATTATTGTCTTTCAAATCATATATATAATCTCCAAGCATTAGTCGATCACCTCAAAATAACTGAATATCATCTCGTTGTTCACGACTGGGGAGGCATGATAGGTTTTGGATTAGCAACGGATGCGCCAGAGAAAGCTAAAAGCTTTTTCATATTAAATACCTGCGCCTTCAGATTACCGCATAATAATAATTTTCCACTTCGAATAGCTGCCTGTAGAGTCCCTTTATTCGGTCGTGTGGCAACACGAATTTTCAACGGATTTAGCCGTGGAGCTAGTCTGATGGCAAGCGTTTCTCCCGAGAATACTCGACGAGAGAAAGATGCGCTCATGGCACCTTATAATAACTATCGTAATCGAGTTGCAGTACATCAATTTGTTAAAGATATACCCTTGAAACAAAATCATCAAAGTTGGCAACGTTTGGTGGGTATTGAAAAAAAGTTAGAAATCTTTAAAAATCATCCTAAGCAGATTGTTTGGGGTAAGCAGGATTTCTGTTTTGATGATCACTTTTTAGCTGAGTGGAAACGATTTTTTCCTGACATTCCAACCCATGAAATCCAGAGCGCTGGACATTACGTGCTCGAAGATTCTCGTCAAGAAGTTATCGAAAAAGCGGTTCAATTTTTTCAAAATCAAACGTAGGTGATTATGAAAGCGGTCAAAGAACCTTTAATCAATATTGCTCGATATCTACCAATTCGAGCAAAAGAATCGCCCAATGCAAAGGCTGTAATTTTACCAACAAACACGAGAACTGAAGGCCGACGAAATTATATCAGTCTTACTTTTCAGCAGCTTGAATGGGAGAGTAATCGACTAGCTATTGGACTTAACAAACTTGGATTAAAAAAAGGCTCGAAAGTACTACTTATGGTTCCACCAGGGCTGGACTTCGTTGCTCTCAGCTTCGCATTATTTAAGCTTGGAGTCATCCCCGTATTAATTGATCCGGGAATGGGCAAACAAAATCTATTAAATTGTATTGAAGCAGTGAAACCTGAAGCAATGATTGCCATACCTAAAGCTCATATCGCAAGATTAATATTTAGGAAAAGATTTCAATCGGTAAAACTGCTTATTACGGTTGGAACAAGATTGTGGGGTGGCTATAGTCTTTCAGAAATAAGATCACTGGCCGACAAGCTTCAACCTTCTCGTAAAAAAGAATTTGATTTTGTTCATACAAAAGGTTCCGATACGGCAGCAATTGTATTCACAACTGGTAGTACGGGACCTCCAAAAGGAGTAGTTTATTTCCATTCGCAAATGGAAGGCCAAGTAGAGAGTATAAAACAAGAATTTGATATTACTTCGGCAGATGTAGACTTTCCAATATTTCCACTTTTTGTACTTTTCTCCACAGCTTGGGGCATTCCGGCTGTTTTGCCAAATATGGATCCAACTAAGCCTTCTCAAGTAAAACCTCAACTTCTACTTGAAGGAATTGAGGATCATGGCGTCACGATGAGTATAGGCTCTCCAGCGGTATTCAAAGTGCTAGGCAATTACTGTGATAAAAATAAGGTTAAAATTGACAGTCTTCGTCGTATTCTAATGGTTGGAGCGCCAGTTCCCCCTGAATTACACAGCACCTTCAAAAGGGTTTTGGCAGATAAAGCCGACACATTTACTCCCTATGGCGCAACTGAAGCTCTGCCAATTGCTAATATCTCTGGAAGCGAAGTTTTATCATCTACTGCACAAGATAGTCTTACAGGAAAAGGTACTTGCGTGGGGAGACCTTTCCCCGGTGTAACCATAAAAGTTATACCGATTCATGATAATATTTATGAAAATTTTTGCGATTCTATGGCCTTAGAACCTAACCAAATTGGTGAGGTTTGTGTAAACGGTCCGATGGTAACTGAGGAATACTATAATCGCTCAGATGCCACAAGTTTAGCTAAGATGAAAAGTAACAAAGGCACATGGCATCGCATGGGGGATCTTGGTTATATTGATGATCAAGGTCGTCTATGGTTTTGTGGGCGTAAATCTCATCGTGTAACATCCTCAGAAGGAGTTTTCTTCCCTGTACCTATTGAATCTGTTTTCAACCAACACCAATTAATTAGACGTTCAGCACTTGTTGGAGTAGGTCCATATGGAAATCAGAAAATGATTCTTATCTTAGAACCAAATCTTAAAAACTTATTACGTGATAAAACTATGCAGAAAGAGGTAATACGAGAACTATTGGAACTCGCCAGTCCCTATGATTCTGCAAGTAAAGTCTCGAATTTTTTGTGGCACGAATGTCTACCCACCGATATTCGTCATAATGCTAAGATATTTCGTGAAAAGCTTGCCCAATGGGCGGAGCAGCAAATAACCTCTGGGACAAGTTTATTATGATAAGAGCGTTAGTAACAGGTGGTGGTGGATTTTTGGGAAGCTCCATCGCTCGTCTTCTTGTTCAAAAAGGATGGAAAGTCTATGTACTGGGCCGCTCGGCATATCCTGAACTTGAGACACTCAACATAAAATGTTACAGAATAGATCTTTCTAGGGCGGACCAATTGCAAAAACAAGTAGAGCCGGTCGATGTAGTTTTCCATGTAGCTGCGAAAGCTGGAATATGGGGTAACTATGCCAGCTACTATGAGGCTAACGTTATGGCTACTCGTCATACAATAAACTATTGCAAAATATTAAATATTCCATTGGTCTATACTTCATCACCTAGTGTTATTTTTAATGGTAGTGATATGAATCGGGCCAATGAATCTGTTCCTTACCCAAATCATTACCATAGCTATTATCCTGAGACCAAAGCTATTGCTGAAAGAGAAGTCCTTCAAGCAGCAAAAAATGGACAATTAAAGGCTTGCTCACTAAGACCTCATCTTATATGGGGACCTGGGGATAACCACCTAATTCCACGCTTCTTGAAGAGAGGCAAAGCAGGTTCCATTGCTGTCGTGGGAAATGGCAATAACATGGTGGATACAGTATATGTAGAAGATGCTGCATTTGCTCATTTACAAGCGGCTAAGAAACTTCTACATAATGACGAAATTTCAGGCGAAGCGTTTTTTATTTCACAAGATGAACCTATCCTACTATTTGATTGGATCAATCGATTTTTAGAACAAGCTGGCATACCTCGTATTAGAAGAAAGGTACCGGCCAATCTAGCATACGCTATTGGTAGTACGATGGAATTTATGTACAAACTATTCAAAATCGAGTCGGAGCCCCGTATGACAAGATTTCTAGCACTAGAGTTATCTACCGAACATACTTTTGACTTATCAAAAGCCCGTAATATGCTGGGCTATCAACCTCAATATTCAATGGAAGAGGCTTTCAATAAAACCTTTGAAAGTGCGTATTTCCGGGAACTCGTTAAGCAAATTTAATCTTTTTTATTATCGTCTTCTGATTTGTGCTCAGCAAATCTTGCATAGAATTTAGCGCGAGAATTTTCCAACGGTATCCCTTTTTCAATTTTATATTCGTAAAGTTCGCAGCCGGAGCATCCAGATTCGCAGCAACGCCCGCTAGGCTGTGCAATCTTAAACTTTTTTCCATCAAGTTCGACTTCATAAAAATTTTTGGACATACATTATTTTATCAGACGACTCTCAACCTTGGATACTAAAGCACCGATTGACGTACTATGGAACCATGGATGGTAATACCTATTCTCTTTGCTCTGCCGCCTTTAACTGCGCTCTCTTTGATAGTTTATGCAATAAAATTAACGGATCAGCTCGAATTAGATAGACTTGAAAACTTGGAAAACAAAGATTGCAATGAATCTATCAGTTGGGTTGATTCTGAGAGAACTGAAAAGGTGTAAGACTGCGAATCCATTTGATGGACATAGGTATTTTATAATCTCCAAATACAAGTTCGTCAGCAGATGAATGACTTACAGACCTGTTATTTGAATGCTTCATCTTCTGCACACTAAGCTTACCATTAACTCTTTTAATACAATAAGGGCCCCATCCATCAGGGTATAAAATATGAGTACCGCTAGAATGTAAATCTTGAATTTCAACTCTTACCTTACCTTTTGAATCAATTTGATTTGGCAAAATAACACAGGTATCTTTTAGTGGCTGCATAATCTCAAGGGAGCCAAAACGATAATGCAATTGAGTCAAATCTTTATCTACTAAAAAATAAATTACACCATTTTCTAGACCGTTTAGGTGTAGGAGTTCAGCAGCTAGTCCAAATTGATCTATACGCATTAAAATTCGAGCAAGATGAAGTAGGTATTCTGATTGCTGACCGCCATATGCAATTGCTTTACAAGCATAAAAAGTACTAGCAGGCATTAAATTAGACTGATATAAAGTTTTAGATAAATAATGATAAAAATCAGCCCCTAAATGGATGATATTACGATTGGCTAAACGCTCAGAAAACTCTAACAGAATTTTTTCGCGTTGTTCTTTCAAAACAAGATTTAAAAACTTTTTAAGTACCTCTTCGTTCACTATCCCACGTCTAACGGAACTATGCAGAAAGTCACAGGCCATAGATGATTTACCAAGATTAATCATAAGATCTGAGTAAAAAACTACTCCTTTAGAATGTCTTGGATTGAGACTTAATACTAATTTTACGCTTTCAAGTACGAAGAGAATTGGGCAGGCAGGTTCTTGCAATAATTCCTCCGCAAGTGGAAAGAAAATTTTAGAAATCATTTCATCGTCTTGTAATGACTTTTGAATCTTACTCCATTCCAAATAATTACGTAGATTTACAAATAAATGACGCTTCTCATTCAAATCAAGCGCTGCGTAATCTTTTAGATAAACTTGCCATAGAATTTGACCGTTTTTGATGTAAGGGCTACTATCCTTAAAGAGATAATCGAAATTACGTTTACTGTAAGTAAAATGTCTCAAAAGCATTTGACTCAGTGGACCACCTATGCGACGCAGACAATTCTCGAGCTCGCTCGATTCTAAAAGCCAAAAATATTCTAACTTATTCTTTAATATCTGGTGCACAGCATCTTCACTATCTTGTGGGTTACTGATAGCTCTTAAATGATCTAGCAACGAGAATACCTGGCCAGAGGAAAGGTCTTTCATAATCTGACTCAGACGTACACGCTGCGTAGACTGTAGGGGTGGTAAAAAATGCATAATTTAATCCTGTAAAAGATTGTAACACTAGCAGGGTTTTCGGAACATTTATTACTCACATTGAGAGTATCTGTGATACGTGCTAAATTATGCGCCGTGAAACCCCTGATTTACTGCATTTTACTTAGTCACACTCTATTTAGCTGCTTATTTGCCTATCAAGAGCAAGATCTCGAGACATTAGCTGATAAATTACAATTTGATGAAAAGCTAGATGAGGCGGATGAAAAAATTATCAATAAATTATGGCAAAAATATGTATCTGGTAATCGTTTAACCCTCATTGAAGATGACACTGTTTACAAATACGAAAAATGGATGAATCGAGATGCTGACCTTATTGCATCACCGGTCGATTCTAAGTGGACAGCCTATGACCGGTTTGGAAAAAGAGGGTGGCAGTTCGTAATAGAGCATCAAGTCAAAAATGGTGCTATTTTCGAACTCGAAGATATTGATAATCCTACTACGAAGCCTTTTTTTCAATGGGCACCAAAGACTCTCAAGATAGTATGGGAGACAGGACCTTCCATGCTAACTAACATTAATTTATATGATATGAATACTGATTTATCTAAGACAGTAGTAAATTCTGCCTACAAAGATTTTGCTCCACATTTTACTCCTATGGAACAGTTTCTCTTGTTCTTATCAAATCGTGATCGAAAATCTCGCAGCGATGAATCGTATGCTCTTTACGCTATCAATCTTGAAAATTTGTCGGAAATATTAAAACTGTCGGTGCAAAAACCATTTGCAAAACCAACCAATGGAGATCCGATCATAAATTTTGACGACCGAAATAGCTTTGACATCCAACTAGTTGACGGACGGAAAATCAAATACAAACTAGATGAACTAGTCTCTAGTGCTAGAGAAAAAATCTATGAAGCAAACAAAAAACGTTTAGCAAAATTAGCACAAATAAATAAAAATCGAACATCAAAAATTAAACAAAAAAGTTTTGAACTGACCCTAGATCAATTTGTTTTCAAAGAATCTAGCATCAAATTAGTAAAAGAATTAAATAACGTCGTTTTAAAGGATGTTTCTTCAAAATCGAAAGATACAAAAATACTAATGTCCACAACACTGTCGCGTTTCAATGCTATACCGGGTCCGTTGATACTTCCAAGTGAGGATAAAATATTCTTTATAAAATTGAGTAACGAAAATAAAGAAATATGGCAGTATGAAGGATATGGTAGAGAACCGAAGAGAGTATCTCCGAAAGGTGAGAACTGTTATGGTATGCAGGTCGACGATAATAGCAACACATTAGTCTATCTACTTCAGCGTAGAAACCTTTATTATTTAATGGTTATTGACGATCAAACCTCAAATACTTTAAATCAGTACAAAATTAGTGAACCATCATTAAACCACGGAGAGGACCTAACTAAAATTCTCAACCGTAACAAAGTTTATTTCAAAGACTCAGAGGGCAATTGGAAATCACCGGATATGGGAAGTTCAATTAAATCATCAAAGAGTAATTCTAAAAAAAATCTAGAACTTTCTTTTAGTGCGCCGCATCTGCCAAAAATTAGTACCTACATCAAGAAATCTGACAATAGATCCAACCGAGTCAAACCAATAAGTTCAAATCAGAACGCTTCTACAATATCTAGTCAAATCGAATCTCTAAGAAAATCTATTCAATGGATTTCCACTAATGAGGAACTTGAAATAGTAATGTCCGAATACAATCAAATACACAACAGAGTCACGCAAAAAATAAGAAACTTTAAGGATAGTAGTTCTTTTTCGCAGAAAAGACTAAAGATTCGTTGGATTGAATCTCTAAATGGAATAAGAGCACTTTTGGATAATACGAAATTACTGCTAGAAGTTGAGTAAGGAATCAAGTATGACTCTAAAAAAATTTCTTTATCTCGGAATTACGTTTTTAATTATCGTTTCTCTAAAATTATTTGGCCAAGCATATGCCCAGTCACCTTCAGATTACAAAAAGTATGCGGAAATACTATTGATAAATCAGGGTATTGAACCTGCTAAACATAGCGTCTTAATTTCCAACTGCTCTTATATTTTGAATAACTTCATTAAATTGAAGGAAATTTCCAAGCTCGAAAAAATGACTAAACCAGAAATTCAAAAGTTTCTATTTACTAATAACTTTTGGGCTCAAAAGCTCCATAGAGAAATAATTATTCCATATTCAGATGTTGAGTTTCGGCTGTTTATCTCAAATCTTCAGCTAGAGTTGAATGGCTTCGTAAAGTACTTAAACACATTAAATTCTAGCTCCTCTGAATTTGAGCTTAAAATCTTTGGTTCAATGGCAAAAGCACGATTTGGTATGAATAGTAGTTTGGATATTCTAATTCACTCAAGCGATAAGGAGTTTCTATCAAAACTCGATAATGGAATCTACTCTGAAAATAATCCTAAATTTAGAGGTAACATAAATCTGATCACATCGAATAACGAGTCTTATTTTCTACTTGATCCCTATCATACTGTCACTACAGGTGAATTAAGTAATCTAGCTAAAATTTATCAAGACATTCTTGAATCGAATAATTTAAAAGTTAAACAGAATACTAAAAGTTTTAACATTGCGTTTACGAGTTTACCCCCTAAGCTTAATTTAGAATTTAACGCAATAGAGGATAGAATGTTCTTCTTACTGGATAAATTAAAAAAACTTGAAAATACAATCGAAAATTCTACCGAAATTTTTGTTCCTAGCGACCATAATAATCAAACTAAAACAAGGCAATATTTTTTGGATCAAATGCATAATATGAGTAGCAACTTAGAGAAAGTTAAGAATGATCTGAAATTGATAATCGAGCAAGTAAACAGCCCTCGTCACAAGAAAATAAAAACTATCATTGAACCAGCCTCCTACTCACGTTTAGAAGGATATCGAGGCAGACGAATGCTAGCTTTGATAGATGAGAAATTAATTCTTATCGAAAAAAAGTCCCAAGCACTGAAGTAGACATCAAGATTGGTAAATTGCACTGGGAGTGAAATTGTCAGTAAATAATAAAACGGACCTCGCAGGAGAGGTCCGTCTGTATCTTTAACGTAAGTTATGTGCTGCGTTTGCTACTTCTTCTTCCTTCGCTGATGGCGAGTTCGCTTCAGTAGCTTGCGGTGTTTGTGCTTTCGAATCTTTTTTTGTCTCTTCTTCTTAACATTTGCCATGAATTCTGTTTCCTATGCTTATTGGACCTACGTTTGAAGGGCGACACCTTATCGCTTGTCACAATTTTTGTCAAGCATCAGCTAGTAAATTAATTTTTTAAAGTAATCTACACTAAAATTTTTTAAATTGGTTTGCGTAGTAGTATTGACAATTGAAATTGTATTATTAGGCTTACAGCCTATGATATGTAAAAAGATGATAAGTACTTCGATATTCATAATTTTGTCGGGTTTCATTAACTGCGTCAGTTTGTACGCATTTTACTACGGAAGTCACCCAACGGACTCGAATACTCGTTTTACCGTTTTCGTAACAGATGCGTCAATGGTTAAAGTTCGAATTTACGATAAACAAAAATACACTGACTACCCTATGCAGAGGCTCCGCACTCCACATGGGAATCTATCCGATAGTCTAGCTAAAGATAGTTGGGAGTATACTCATCCGAAGAATTTATCTGGTAGTACTTATCACTACATTATCCATGATAAAAATCACATCAAATACAAATTAAATGACCCAAATACAGTGGAGGTCGAGCGTAGTCAGGTAGATATTTTTCTATTCAATAAAACCAAAGGTTACCTCGTAGATACATCCGCCAAGGGCTACATTAGTTCGGTCATTGATGGCCAAGAATTAGATAGTTCCAGCAAGTTCGTTAGTAAAATCAAAGAAGATGATAGGACGATATTTAAGCTGGAAGCCGGCAAACAGTTTACCGATTACTACATCCAAATAAGTAAAGAGGGCATCTTCCCCCATCGAATTGAAAATTACCCAACTGCAGACCCTTATTGTCTGGACTTACTTGAAAATAACTCTTGCGTTATACGGAGTAAACCAAATCGAAAAGTTAAGAGAATAGGCTTCAGGAAAGGTCATACGATTCATGAAGTACATCTCAAAGATCTAACATACCTATTAGAGGGTGTTCCTAAAGAAATCAGAGGTACTTATAAAGCAATTGGACATCCTGAGACTCTAAAAGTTCTTCAAGATATGCAGGTAAGTACTCTGGAGTTTCTTCCATTGCATAGCTTTGATCCGACCGCTGCTCCACCAGGACATATAAATTATTGGGGCTATATGACCCGCGGATTTTTTGCACTCCACAGAGATTATGCGGTAGATAGTGAGCAAAGTATTGAAGAATTTCAGTTTGCAGTGGAAGCACTACATAGTGTAGGTATTTCTGTTGTAATGGACGTTGTCTACAATCATACCTCTGAAGGAGATCATAGAGGACCAACGGTAAGCTTTAAAAACCTATCTAGAGATCAATATTTTAGAATGTGGAATACCGAAAAAGGTTATTACCTTAACAGTACTGGCGTTGGTAATACCTGTAAGAGTGAGTCACCGGTGATGCGACAGCTAATAATCGACTCCTTATCTTATTTTAGTGAGTATTTTGGAATTGATGGCTACCGATTCGACTTAGGAGCAGCTATTGATCAAAAAACGTTTCGAGATATTAGGTCTAAACTGCCCAAAGATACTCTACTTACCGCCGAACCTTGGGTTGCAGCGGATGGAGCTCAATGGGGACGAACAGACTTAAATGATATAGGCCTGGGCAAATGGAGTGACGGATATCGGCAGGACATTAGAGGTGGACTTGGAAACTCTGGCTGGATCAACGGAGAAGGTAACGAAAACGTGGTGAAGATACTTTTGAGGGGCGAAGATAAACGCTTTGGAGGTTCCGGTAGTTTTGTCTATGCATCTCCCGGTAATATTGATCATCTATCGGTCATAAATGAAGTAGAGGTTCATGATGGGTATACTTTATTCGATTGGATCCATAAGCATGAAGTTCCCGAAAAAGAGATATTAGCCAGAATTAGACTAGCACACACATTATTAATGGTTTCAGTTCAGACTCCAATTTTACAGCTGGGTCAGGAATTTGGACGTACAAAGAATGGTAATAAAAACTCATATGATCAAGATTCAGTAATTAATTGGATCGATTGGAAGCGAGCCAATCAAACACCTTTCAAACAACTGAATGAATTCACCAATGCTCTCAAGAAAATGCGGTTACATTATGATGTATTTCATTTTGATAAAAGAATCCAAGATGATCGCTTAATTTTCATTAATGATAAGGATAATAACTACTCTGCATTCGGCGTTATGTTGAAGGGCTCGAAATACGAATTTTTAGTATTGCTGAACGGTAGTGATCGCTACGGGGCTAATTTTCGTTTTTACAATACCACCTATGATGTGGTTTCAAACGGAGAAAAAGTCAGTCCTCGAGGCCTAGGCAAAGTTCAAGGTGGTCATTATTACCTAGAGCCTACCTCGAGTGCTATCCTTCGACGCAAGTTGTAGTTAATTCACCTTTTTGAATTTAAGAAAGCTAGAGTCAAAACCTGATGCTTGAGCGTGCTTGTAAAACAAAGTTTTGTAGTGTTCGGGTATTTCTGGCATAAATCGATAACCTCCAAGATAATTTTCAAAATCAGGATGTTTATCCAAACAATCAAAAGTGTAGTCGGCATACTCGATAACGTCAGTTGCAAAGTGGAAAATACCACCGAGTTGAAGCAACTCGCTAATTCGTTTACAAAATAGTGGATTCATTGTTCTCTTTTTTGATTGCCTCTTCTTTTGCCAAGGATCTGGAAAATTCATATAGGCATGGGCAACTGAATGACGAAAAAAACAATGGGGAATCAAATGTTCAATACGCCCATGCATTACGCGAATATTCTGTAGGTTTGCCCGCTTAGCCCTCTTAACGATTGTTTTAACCCTATGCAACCTGAGTTCGATACATAAGAAATTCCACTCAGGATACAAACTAGCCATTTGTTCTACAAATTCACCTTTTCCAGCACCAATATCCAAAACTAACGGTTGAACTTTCATAAATAGTTCCTGGAAATTCTGAGGCTTACTAATTTCGAACGTACCATATGCGAATGGTTTAAGTTCATTATGAATGATCATTTATGCCTCCGACTCCAATCCGAAATTTTTGATTGATACCACTCCCATTCAACATCTGCAATATTATGTTCTTTCGGCAATGCCTTAAATTCGAAATCTGGTAAATATTTCGAAATCTTTTCATAAGCAATCTTTGAATTATCAAAGGGCAATATATCGTCTCCAAATCCGTGGGTAATAAAAAAGGGAGTTTGTTTACAGCCTTCCTGCTGCTTTTCCAATAAAGAATCTACCTCGTAAATAGTTCCACTTACGCCAATGACACCCATCAATGGTCTTTTACTCCGTATTGCTAATTCGAGACTCATAAGACAACCCTGACTAAACCCGAAAAGTATAATCTTTTCGCGAGAATATCCACGTTGCTCCAACTCCGATAATAATGACTCTAATAATTCATAACTTCTTTGAATCCCTAATAGCTGATTGGGAGCCATATCGTACCAACTATAACCACGCGCAAATCCCACATTCCACTCATCAGGTGCATTCAAATATAACTGACTAAAATCTTTGAGACGCAATCCATATCTGATACCACTAAAGGAGTTTGCATTATCTCCCCGACCATGCAAACCTATAATTAATTTACCTTCACTCGAATCAGATTCAAAAAAATAAGCTTGTTCAAAACCAGCTAAATTGATTTTCGACATGTTTTTTTCCTATCCTAAATGTTCAAAGGAGCCAACAATGCAGAGTATACAATTAAGTCTAGGACAGGTGACACGCTTAACGCTAATCAAAGAAAAAATACACAATGCATTTAACGCGGAAATGATTCATGAAATACACTCAGCGTTTTCACAAATTTCAGCGTATGATAAAACTCGTGTTGTTGTTCTACAAGCTACGGGTCGAAGCTTCAGTGCTGGTGCAGATCTGAATTGGATGAAGAGGATTATAGATTATTCTGAGCAAGAAAACATATTGGACTCAAGAAATCTTTATGAGATGCTCAAGGCTATTCAAGATTGTCCTGTTCCAACAATTAGCCGTATACAGGGTTCAGCTCTGGGAGGTGGCTGTGGATTGATAGCAGCAACAGATATGGCATTCGGGATACAAAATGCTAAATTTGGTTTTACGGAGGTAAAATTAGGCCTAGTACCTGCAGTAATTTCTCCTTTTGTAAGAGACAAAATTGGTTTGAATCATTGTCGAAGATTTTTTTTGACAGGCGAGCGGTTTGATTCGCAAACAGCCCTAGAAATTGGACTTTTGAACAAAATAGTTAAATCTGAGGTAGAACTAGACCAAACTATCGATGCGATCTGTAATGAAATAATTAACTCTAGTCCTGACGCAGTGAAGAAATGTAAAACTTTAATCCATGGTATTTCTAACCAATCAGTAGAAGAAAGTCGCGAGTTTGTTTGTAAAAATATCGCTGAAGCCCGCATAAGTCAGCAGGGTCAAGATGGGCTTAAGGGGTTCCTGAATAAGAAACCAATGGACTGGTCTAGATGCTAGCAGAGTCAATCAGTATTATCGTACCCACTTTTAATCGTAGTTATACAATTGAAAGATGTCTGAATTCTATCCTCGAACAGGATTATCCTGATCAGAAAATAGAAATTATAGTAGTCGATGATGGATCGAATGATTGTACCCCAAGTATATTAACTCGCTACCAGCATACTAATAAGATTCGTGTTCTAAGACAAAAAAATAAAGGTGTTAGCTCAGCAAGAAATTTAGGTTTGAAACATGCAAGACATTCTTGGATTGCCTTTCTAGACTCAGATGATTATTGGATGCCAAAAAAACTCAAATATCAGATGAATTTACTAATTAAAGAACAACGCCTAGTCTGCCATACACAGGAAATATGGATACGAAATGGCAAAAGAGTTAATCAATGTAAACATCATCAAAAATATGGAGGATATACCTTCGAAAATAATTTGCCGCTTTGTGCTATGAGTCCATCGAG
>JAYZAC010000120.1:0-7363 GCA_036339875.1 bacterium
AAAGGAGATTTTATCGATGGTATCGAGATTTTTAAAAAAGCTATTTTAATTGAGCCGAATGACCCTAAAAAGAAGCTTTTTCTTGGGATGTTGCAAGCAGAAGTAAACCGTTTTGATGCTGCCCTGAAGACCCTTAGAAAAGCTATTAAACAAGCACCGGAAAATTCAATTGTGGTAAGAAGATGTGAAGATCTTATTAAGCAAATTATTGAGGTTTCTGGTTATAAAGAAAATCAGGTAGAGCAGAATTTAGGTAAAGATATTACGAAGAATATTCGTAAAAATAAGCGTAAAAAAATTGCAAAATATCATCCGGGTAGCTTGAAGTATAGTAAGGGAAGGATTATTGCAGCTTTCAGACTATTTAAGAAATTACATTCTGAAGGTTGGTCAAAAAAACACCGCAAGCACATGGCTAAGTATGTTAAATATAGATTAATTAAAAACTATAGACAATTAATAAAATTCAAGAAATTTAAGAGTAAAGGGGTTCGAAGATATTATTACGTCGCGATACGACGTTTAATAGACCTCGTACGTGGCAAAATCACCTATGAACCTAAAGTAGTTACTAAGCGAGACTAATCAATTTATCTCTTTCATGGCTTATGTAAGTTTTTGCCAAGTAATCTTACTGAGTAGTAATTAGCCAAGTGGGTGCAGATTTCATTGGGAAATGTTTATCAGTATTTAGAGCTTTCAGTCTTTGTCTGGCGTAGTCCACTGCGGAGCTTTTGTATAAAAAATCACGTATCACAGTGTAGTATGCAATGGCTTCGTCGCGTTCTTCCATTCTTTCAAAATGTTTACCAGCATTGAGGAACAGGGTAACCCCAAGCCTCTCTATCTTTGCCCTTAAACTTTCCCGTGTGTTTTTACTCAATGCACGACGTAGATTATCTGCTGCTTCTAAATAATGTTTTTGAGAGTAATGAAAGGTGCCCTGTTTGAAATAAGCAGTTTGAATACGATCGACTAAATCTAAGCTATTACGAGGAGAGTTGCTATACTGCATAGCTTTTTCATACCATTCAATAGCTTGAGTCCAGAGCGATAATTTATTTTCTTTTTCACCAAGTGCTAAACATATCTTATATAGTTCTTGTTCAGCCTGAAATTTCAACGTTTCGCTAGTAGATTCTTGCAAGAATTCGGCTAGCATTCTGTAACTAAGTTTAAGTTGATTTGTATGTGCGTAAGCGAGGCCAGCTCGAAGTTTATTTTCACTTCTCGAAGGGTTTAAACTATAGGCCTTTCTGTATGCTATTGCTCCTAAAAGAGAACTTTTTTGCTTCATGTAAAAGTCCCCTAATTCTCTATGCAAGAGTGATAATGTCTGTACATCTTCTGACGTTAATTTCTCTAAAATTGGCTCTCGTCCTCGAATACTTCTGATTCTATCATTTATAGAATCTAGAATAAGATTTTTAGGTTTGGGTTTCGCAGCTCCAGAGTTGGAGTTAAAGAAGATAATTAACGACATTACTACGAAAAATTTAACCTTAATCATGACTTTGTGTGTAACTCTCTAATATTTCGGTGTAATTAAAACCTTACAGATCGTACGATCCATCGTGGTCTCTAATGTTCGCGAGATGTTAACTTCTTTTCCCTTTAAATCAAGTAGTAAGTGTACTGCTGCTATGCCGTCTGTATTTGTCTTTACTGTATGTTGCCATGGATTATCTACATAGCTGTTAAGTATATGACCAGTTATAAAGTTTCGTGGTTCCATTTCTACTTGAAAATCAATTGGCAACTCTGAATAAAGGCGGTCTTTTTTATCTCGAGTTTCAATGATAATTGGTATGAGACTTGCATTTTTTCGTAATAGCCGAGCTTCAGCTTGTCTGGCAAGTCTCATTTTTCGAGGATGGATTTTGCCATCATAAGCAGCTCCCATTTCATTTGTTTGGTTTCCTGAAGTATTAATTTCCGCTGCGACTTCCTTGCTACCTTCACCGTCGCTGTAAGCAGACCCTTCTGAATTGTTAGAGGAGAGGGGAGTTTCATTATCAGAAAGTGCAGCGAGGCGTCGCGCTTCATTTGCATCGATTCTTTTATTTAATTCTTCACTTGTGGCGCCTCGTGTACCAAAGTGTCCCATATCCATTTCATCAGTAGCTAATTCGTTATGGATATTGCCAGGAAATTTATCAAATCTAACGGCCTCAGCTTTTACGATATCTGCTTTAGCGGCATCTCTTAGCTCAATTTTGTCTGGAAATACTGCGGCTAACTCCTTTTCAAAAATCTTTTCGTCTCCATCGACGTATTCTGCTTCCAAAAGAGTTTTCTGATTATCTTTCTTAAGGCTGTTAAGAATAACTCGGAATCGATTTGTGTTTTCAGAGTTAGAGGACGATTTTTCTTTACCTTTATGAGCAGCTCCGAGATTTTCTGTGGGAATTGAAGCAAAAGCTTCCATAAAACTTGTCTTTCCTTTTCCCACTGGATGTCTGGGTCTTTCAATAGTTTTAGTCTCATTTAAAACTTCCTCTTTGCCAGCTTTCTGGGGTTCGGTAAGAGCTAAGTGAAGTTGACTAAATTTTGCTGGCGTTTCAGTTATGGATTTCTCTGCTTTGGCTACAAATTGATCAAATTCTTTATCGCTATCTACGGTGCTTTTTAGGCCTTTCTGAATCGAATCTTTCTGTGAATTACTTAAGTCAAGCTGATCAAAAAACTTTGAGAAACTACGTCCATTTTCAGGGGAATTTTTCATTCGCTGACTCGAGCGCTTTTGTGCCGTCATGCGATCTAAGTCTGACATTAGACGAGTCAATGGATTTACCTGTGGCGTTGGTTCATCAAGCTCTTTAAGATAACGTTTTTGAACATCGAAAGGACCACCTGTTTTTTCACGTACTTTTCCAATTTCTATCTCTTTTTTCGCCGTAGTTACTGTATTTTCCAACTGATCGAAAAAATTTGAAAAGCTTTGATCTTTTTGTAGTTTTGGAATCGAGGAACGCTTTTCTTTTTGCAGGCGATCATGGAACTTGTCTACTGCTTTTTTGTCCGTCTTGGCAATAGTTTTGTGACTAGGCTTTGGAGTTTCTGGATGAAGTTTATCAAGGAATTCTACGTAACTCCCAGAATTTGATTTATCAGAGGCCTGACGTTTTACATGAGCAAAATATTCCACTTCTTTATTTGGTATTACGGCCTTTTTTGTTTTACGTTCTTTGTTGTGTATGGGTTTTCTAGCTTCCCAAGAGCTAAGGAAAGTCTCAAAGTTTTCATTACCAGTTTCAATATTAATTTCGGGAGAAACTACGACAGGTTTTCTAAAATAGAGTTGTTGAATCTGATCAATATTCTTTCTGTAATGATCCAAACGGTCCATACTTTTCCGGTACAGAAAAACATTTTCTTTTTCGGGACTATTTTTGAGTCGGTCAAGTGCCTTTGCCACCATTGCATCTTTTTTAACGAAGTCACGAACCTTTCTTTCTAGAATCCTACTCAAACTTTCTTTCTCAATACTCGAGCGGTTATGAGTAATATTTTCTTCAATACTGAGAATTTCTCGGTGACGAACATCAAGTCGAAGGAATAGTTTTTCAACCATATCTTCAACAGCAGACATCTCATTCACAGCATTTTGAGATACCTCAGCATAATTTACCGAGTTAAAACTTCCAAAAGAAATACAAGCCAGTATGCAAGTGGCAACTTTGATTCCATATTTAAGATTTTTCATCGCTAACCCATGTTTTTGCCCATATCGAACATGGGGAGGAACATGGAAAGTGCGAGGGTCGTAACGATGCCACCCATTACCACGATCATTACTGGTTCAATAAGGCCGATGAGTGTATCCACAGCCTGATTTACCTGTTCGTCGTAGTACTTACCTATTTTTTCTAAAACCACTTCCATAGATCCGGTTTCTTCCCCGATGCTGAACATCAATTGCACGATTGGTGGGACAATGTGTTTGTTCTTCTTTAATCCATCGGTATAGGAACCGCCACCTTTGATAGCATCCATAATGTCAGTGATTAGCTTGCGAAATTCTCCGTTGGTTATCGACTGGTAGCAGATTTGTAATGCTTGTAAACCAGGAACTCCACCCCGCAACTGAGAGGCAAGTGTATGTACCAGTCTCGACACAAAAAACTTTTTCAAAAGATCGCCTAAAACAGGACTATTAAAACAAATGATATCGAAAATTTTTCCGCCTTGAGGAGTTTTTGTAACTGCATACCACAAGGCTCCTCCAGTTATGATGAGACCAATAGTGATTTCAATGTATCGTGTCATCAAAAATTGAGATAGATTCTGAACGAACAGAGTTATCCCTGGCATATTCTCCTCTTTGAGGTTTAGTGAGGTAATGAATTTGGGGAAAATCACAGTGGTCAAAGCTACCGTTACACATACTGCAATGATTGCCATGGCTGCGGGATACATCATTGCACTCTTAAATTTTGCTTTCAATTTCTCTTGTCCCTCTGCAAACTCAACATATTCTTGAAGAAGTTTATCCAGTTGGCCCGACATTTCTCCGGCCGCTATAAGAGATTGGAAGTCATTGGGGAAAATTTTTGGGAATTTTTCTACCGATTCGGAGAATGGCTTTCCTGATCCAAGGTCTGCTGCGATACTCTCAAGGACCTTATCGAACTTCACGTTAGTATTCTGTTCACGGAATGCAGTGATTGCTTGCATCAAGGGAGCACCAGCATTAAGTGCGATGGAAAGTGTATTGTAAAAAGACATTAAAGCTTCGCTGCTAACACCACCTGGCATACATATACTCCTAAGCTAGTTGAACTTAAACGTTCTAGTTGGTGCATACAATCATAGAATAGATACACCCAATATCAGGTATTATATTACAAGTTTAGTTTCTCTAACAAATCCCTATGGATAAGCACTTGAGATAAGGCTATCGCGTTGTTCTGTTAAGTTCTCTTTCGTCCATTTTTCCTTGAAGAACTTTAATGAGTCCGTCTTCTCTAAGATTTATGAAGCCCAGCTCCAATTGTTTTTCTTCAATTCCATGCTCATCTTCAGATGCAGCAATACTTTCGCGGAGGACGGCGTTATTCTCTAGAGTTTCGTGAATTCCCGATCGACCCTTATAGCCACTTCCATTACATTTTTTACAGCCAACAGGCCCGTAAATATATTTGACGTTAGCTTTTACTTTTTTAGCAAATTTGGCGGCTTCTGGAAACAAAGGTATTTTTTTCTTACAGCTTGGACATAAGGTTCTGGCTAGTCTCTGAGCAACTACGCAAAGTAGAGTAGAAGCTACCATGTAACCCGGAACACCCATATCGATGAGACGACCTACCGCACCAGCAGCTGAATTAGTATGAAGTGTTGAAAAAACAAGGTGCCCTGTCATCGCGGCCTCTACCCCGATTGTGGCAGTTTCTTCATCTCGCATCTCTCCCACTAGGA
The DNA here is from genome assembly GCA_036339875.1 of bacterium. Taxonomy (GTDB): domain Bacteria; phylum Muiribacteriota; class UBA6191; order UBA6191; family UBA6191; genus JAYZAC01. The sequence continues at coordinate 5,419 of JAYZAC010000120.1, forward strand.
TTACATCAGGATCTTGTCGTAACAAGGCACGCAATGCTGAGGCAAAAGTTAGTCCGATATTAGACTTGATATTAGTCTGATTATAATCGGGAATTGTATATTCCACAGGATCCTCGGTAGTACAAATGTTTATTTCTGGTGTGCTAATGTAGTGTAGTGCTGAATAAAGTGTTGTTGTTTTACCTGAACCCGTCGGACCAGTCATCAAAATCATGCCATTAGGCTTAACACAATTGCGTTGAAAAATCTGGAGGGTATGTTTTGAGAACCCAATATCCTCGAGACCTAGACTTAAGCCCGAGGAATCTAAGATTCGCATACACACTTTCTCGCCACCCTGTACAGGAAGTGTATTTACACGCATATCAAGGTTTTTTCCTTTTGAAACCGCAACCTTGATACGACCATCTTGTGGTAATCGGCGTTCCGAAATATCCATATTTGCCATTAACTTCAATCTCGAAATAAGCTCAGGCTGAAACTGATGAACAATATCTGGTATTTGAATCAGTTGTCTGAGGACTCCAGAACAGCGATAGCGAATTCTTAATCGCTTTTTGGAAGGTTCTACATGAATATCGGACGCACCTTCATTGATTCCGGTTGAAATCATGAGATTAACCAAACGTACAATCGGGCCCTCGGCTTCGCCTAAATCAATAGCATCCTCTTTGGTGCGATCGGTGCTTACTTCCATACCTTCTAGTTCACTGGTGGTAGTATCTAGTAGCGAGGTATCAAGTGATGCTAAGGTCTTTAATCCCTTGTTTATATTGCTCTCAGCATCTATGTAAAATTTTATTTTATAGCCAGTTTTGTGTTCTAAATCATCCACCATAAAGATATTCAAAGGGTCATGGTGAACTATACTCAGTTCGCCTTCTTCTTCATTGAATACTACAGGTAAGATTTTATTCTCATTCAAATATGGGTAAGTGAGTAATTCAACTATATCCATAGGGAATTCTTCTACTTCCTCCACCTTGAAGATTGGTATTTTGAGCTGCTCTGAGAGGGCTTCAATCACATCAGTATCGCTGATTGCTCCCATTTTAATCAATTGCTCACCAATTCTAAGCATTGACTCCTGTTGAAGTTCCAGCGCTTCTTCAACATGCGCTTCGGTCACTAGGCCTTTAGCGATTAAGATTTCGCCTAAAAGTTTATGTTGACCTTCTTGATTTTCCATCATCACTCCTATACAGACGATTTGGCTTACGAGTGGCTCAATTTTACATTATTTTGAACCGCAGAAATACCCTATATATAAAAAAGTGAGAACAGTTAGGTTCTGAATCGGAAGATTTAACCTCCAGCAGCACCTGCGACAGCATCGGCAGCAGCAGCATCAGCGGCAGCAGCACCAGCATCAGCACCAGCAGTTGCTCCCCCTGCTGCACCACCTTCAACAGGCTGATTACCTATTGAACATGTTGCATCACATCCTGGGTCAAAAGTTGCAGAATTTTGTTCAGCGATTGCAGATACCAGAATTGCAGCATCTCGTACGAATGGATTATCATTATGATCAACCCCGGTGATCGTTAAATTTGCGATGATATCTGTATTTAGATTAGGTAATGTTTGAAAATTTCCATCAACACTTAGTACTTGAGCTGCATTCTGAGTTACCAAATTAATAAATAGGCAGCATCTTCGAGATGTCCCAGTTCCGACATTAATTCCATCCAGAAGCTGCGTAGCACTTGACAGACCCAGTTCTGTGAATGGAATATCGGCTTCAAATCGTCTTTGGATTTTTGATCTTTTCGGGGGAATACCAGTTTGAACAACACCATTAGCATCCTGATAAACGATTTCATTACCTTCTGATGGAGTGTAATCAATTTGTAAATCAGTGATGGTTACTCCAACACCGTTGTTAAGTGTGAATTGAATTACAGCTGGTTGGTAAGGAAATGCTCCAGCAGTTATTAGCGTTTGG
>JAYZAC010000121.1:0-11828 GCA_036339875.1 bacterium
CGGTTGGTCTGGATTCATTGTAACCAAGCCAAACTGCTCGATTCAATCTTATCTTCTGCCTACGTATTTGCTACATCGATATTTTCCTGTAGCTGAAATGGTCGTGCAAACTATGCAAGCAATTAGTGGTGCGGGATACCCAGGGTTGTCAGCGATGCAGATTATGGGTAATGTTGTACCATATATCGATGGAGAGGAGCAGAAATCTGAACAAGAACCACTCAAAATTCTTGGTTCAGTAGAAATGAACGGAATAAAAAATTCTCAATTTCCTAAGATCTCAGCTCATTGTAATCGGGTACCAACCCTTGATGGTCATATGGCGTGCGTGTCTCTTAGTTTTCAAAATGAAGTTCCCACTATTTCTCAAATTCTGGAGTGTTGGCAGAAAGCACCTATTCTAGATCTACCTTTGGCTCCAAAGAAACCGTTGGTGATTCATACTGATTCAAATCGTCCTCAAGTTTTACTCGATCGTGATGATCAATCTGGTATGTCTGTTCATGTAGGTCGACTAAGAGCTTGCCCAGTTCATCATATTCGATTCGTTGGATTATCGCACAATACTCTACGAGGTGCTGCTGGTGGAGGTTTGTTAATTGCAGAATTATTGGTGAAAACTAATTTAATTTAATAAGGAGACTAATCAATGTCCAGAAATCAGGTAAAAAGTTTTGCTCCAGCTTCAATAGGAAATGTTGGGCCAGGTTTTGATGTTTTCGGTTTGGCTTTGAAGGGGCTTGGAGATCATGTAGTTATGACAAGAACTTCGGAACCTGGAGTTAAAATATTGGGTATTGAGGGAGATTTGGGTAGACTACCACTCGAAGCTGATAAAAATACTGCTGGATTAGCGGCTAGAAATGTTCTTAATCTTTGTAAGCAAAAAGGAGATACATTTGGTGTAGAGCTAATTTTGAAAAAAGGATTACCAATTAATTCTGGACTTGGTTCAAGTGGTGCATCGGCGGCGGCAGCTGCAAGAGCAGTTTCCAAATTAACTGAAGTGGAGCTTTTGGATGAAGAACTTTTAGCTGCTTGTGTTGAGGCTGAGGCTGGTGTAGCAGGCTATCATGCTGACAATGTAGCTCCATCATTACTTGGTGGTTTCATAATTGTCGAGAGTTATGAACCCTTGACTACTCTTCGTTTAGTACCGCCTGTGGATATTCCCATCGGTATAATCAAACCAGATATTGAAGTTGCCACTCGAGAAGCACGCGATTTGGTGCCTGAGCTTATTACTATCAACTCAATGATACATAATCTAGCTAGGTCTACTTCCATGGTAGCTCACTTATTGCAGGGTGATGTCAAATCATTTGGAAAGGCGATTCGAGATATAATTGTAGAACCCGCTCGAGCCAGTCTGGTGCCAGGATTTTTCGAAGCAAAGCAAAATCTTTTAGATGCAGGAGCTCTTGGTTGTAGTTTAAGTGGTTCTGGTCCAAGTTTATTCTACGTAGCACTAGATCGAGACTCTCTTAATTCAATGGCAGCTGTCGCAATTAGTGCCTTTAACGAGCAAAATATTAAGGCAGACTTTATTTCTACTGGAATAGATATTAACGGTAGTATTGAGGTTATAAATGAATGATACAGCGGTAAAATTACGTTGTTTGAAAACTGGTCAGTTATATAATTCTGATACGGCTAGCTTCTATTCAGAGCATGGTGGTCTCTTCGAGGTTGCTATTGATTTTCAGAAAGTTCCTTCATTGGAAGAGTTTGATTGTCGTCTAATGTCACGTAAGTCAATTGATAGGTCTGGAGTTTGGCGTTTCCGTGAGTTAGTGCTTCCAATTCCAGAAAGTAGAATGTTTTGTAGGGGGGAAGGCAATACGAACTTATATGAACATAAAAACTTAAATCGGTTTTCGTTAGATGCCAAAGTACAATTAAAACATGAAGGGGAAAATCCAACTGGCTCTTTCAAGGACAGAGGAATGACAACAGCCATTTCCATGGCTAAGCATCTTGGTTACAAAGCAGTTGCTTGTGCTTCTACGGGTAATACATCAGCTAGTATGGCATCTTACGCAAGGATGGCGGGACTTCTTCCTATAGTACTCATTCCTGATGGCAAGATAAGTACAGGTAAGCTTTCCCAAGCTCTTGCTTACGGTGCCCTTACCTTGCAAGTTGAAGGTAATTTTGATGATGCTTTAACTGCTGTACAAACGGTATGCTCCGAGCAAGGAATTTACCTTATGAACTCCTTAAATCCATATCGGATTGAGGGGCAAAAAGCAATTTTGATTGAGGCTTTGCAGCAAAGGGGGTGGGTGGTACCTGATTGGATAGTTCTACCCGGTGGTAACCTCGGAAATACTTCAGCTGTCGGTAAGGCATTACGTGAAATGTTGGAGCTTGGGTTGATAAGTAAAGTTCCACGAATTGCTGTTATTCAAGCTGCCGGAGCGAATCCATTTTACAAAATGTTTCGAGATGATCTTGTACAGTTAAGCCCTATGCAACCCGAGACTTTTGCAACTGCAATTCGTATTGGGAATCCTGTAAGTTGGGGGAAAGCTGCGAGAATTATTGAAGAATTACAAGGGGTTGTTCTTGAGCTAGATGAGAAAGAGATAGCTGAGGCTAAGTGGGAAATAGATCGTTGTGGCATAGGTGCTGAACCTGCTTCTTGTTGTACCCTAGGAGGTATTCGTAAATTGCGAGAACTAGGTCATATGGATTCAGGGTCTGATGTTCTGGGTATTTTAACTGGACATTTATTGAAGGATCCCGATTCAAACTTGTTTGTTCACACGGAATTGGCTTCGCGCGAATCTTCCGCACCAATTAAAGTTTCAGCTAAACCTCAAGACATTCTAGATCTCATTTTAAAGCATTTGGACGCCTGATCTTGTGTTGGAGCCCTGTTGAGAATTAAATTAGGTTTAAAGACTGAGGCTACTTGGAGTACCGGATTTGGGCATCTGAAACGACTACAAAATCTAGTAGATAATTGGAATAATGTTGAACCTTTATTTATAAGTTCTGAAATTCTTCCTACACTTAAATATAACAGTTTTCAAGTACAATCAGCTTCGGATTTCGCTGAAGTTATTCGCGATTTAGATATGCTTATAATTGATGAACCTGAATTGAGTTCGGAGTTTTTAGAATCGATATCAGCAGACTGTAAAGTAATAGGTTTTGATGAGTTAGGATTGTTGCGAGATCGATTAAACATTCATTTCGCCACAACATTACTAGGTCTTGAAAATCGTATACAGTATAGGGGCATCACCAAAGAGTATATTGGTCCTGATTATTTTATCTTCCCCAAACCAGAATCAGCTGCACAGGTAGAATGTAACCGCAAGATTTTAGTAACTTTTGGAGGTAGTGACCCTGTAGGGCTGAGTCAACAATATTTGGAAGCAATGTCATTAGAAATTCTTCAAAGTAGCTTGATGGTAATAGGTCCGGCCTTTTCTTCTTCTGCAAAACAAAAGTTACTAGAGTGCACTCATTTGTCCTTTTTAGACTCTCCAGTTAGTTTAGTTCCGTATTATCAAGTTTATCCAATCACCGTAACAGGAGGAGGCGTTAGTGCATATGAAGCTATTCTATACGGATCAAAAGTACTACTTTGTTCTCAACATTGCGAGCAGGCATCTACAGCTCAAAGGTTAGTCAAAAAATGTGCTGCATTAGAATTTGATACATATCCAAACGTGAAATGGTCAGACTTAAAGTCATTATTGACGAAATATATTCAAGAAGACTCTGAGATAGTGTTACCCTCGGGGCAGTCGCTTTTCGACGGACAGGGTGTTTTCAGGGTTCGTAAAATATTGGAGGAATATGCCCAATCTGAAGGCCTATAAAGATTCTCAAGTAGAATGTCCCGTGGCACCCTATACCCTTTTTGTAGAGCCCACTAATCACTGTAACCTTAAATGTACTTTTTGCCCTCAGAAGGATCAGAAACGTTCTTTAGGATTTTTGGATATAGGCTTGTTTCGCGAGTTAACAGAAGAAGCCGCGAAGATAGGAGTTCGTAAGTTTAATCTATTCTTCTTGGGAGAAAGCTTAATGCATAAATCGCTTTTCGAGATGATTCGACTAGCAAAAAGTAATGGTATTCAAACTCGTCTGAACACCAACGCATCATTCCTGGATAACAAGCGTGCGGAAGAATTACTTGAAACGGGATTAGATTTACTGACTGTAAGCTTTGAAGGAGTCAACAAAGAGATCTATGAGAGGCTCAGAGTTAAAGGAAACTTTGAAAAAACTTCGTCTAATATCAAGAATGTTATCAAGTTAAAACATCGTAAAAAATCGGATACACAAATTTCTATAGAAATTATAGATTTGCCGGAAACTGCCCCTTACATGAATGACTTTACGAAAACAATGCAGAGCTATGGGCCAGATGAAATTGTGACTAAAGTTTATCGCAATTGGATAGGATATCTTAAAGCACAGAAGAACCTATCTCTAGAGGATCATTACAACGTATGTTCTTATCCTTGGCGCTCTATGGCATTACTTTGGGATGGAACATTCGTACCATGCTGTGTTGATTATGATGGCAGTTATCCCTTAGGTAATGCCAAGGAAGGTATTATGAATGCTTGGAACGGGGAGCCGATGAAAAAACTCAGGCAGTATTTAATTGACCGCAAGAGTGATTTGCGTAAACATCATGGACAACGCGAATGTCACGGTTTATGCTCTGTTTGTGATATTCCTTTCCAGGCTGATGATCATAGAGTTCAGTAAAAGGCTGTGATGCGAATTCTTTTGATGAGTACAGGACGCAGGGTTACTCTAATAAAGCGTTTGCGTCAAACTGCAGCCAGAATGAAATTGAATTTACATATTACAGGGACCGAGATTTATCCTTGGACTCCTTCCTTAAAGTTTTGTGATTCCTATCATATAGTCGATAAAACGTTCTCTGAAAAGCACTTGAACCAACTCGAGGAAATTATCCAAGATGAAAAACTGGATGCTGTTCTACCTGGTAATGACTATGATCTAGCATTCCTACAGCAGGTTCGGTCACGGCCAGTATGGCAGTCTTTACAAATTCTAGATGCTGGCGCTAATCAAGGCCTGTTTTTAAGTAAAAATGAGTCTGCTGATTTCTTTAAGTCGATTAACCTAAGAGTTCCTACTATTTACAAACGACCCCAAGATGGTCAGGGAACCATGATACTGAAAGAGGACAGGGGGCATGGCTCGATTAACCAGTATGTTGTGAAAGATTGTGATAGTGCCTCAAGACATTGGAATGATCTTAAGCAGCCTTTTCTGCAGGAGTTTGTTGAGGGAATTGAGTACACAATTGATATTTTTAGTTCTGAAGATTATCAAACTATAAACTTTTGTCCTAGAATTCGAAGGAAAGTTCGAGCAGGGGTATCAGATGTTGGTGAAGTTCATCTAAATCCAGATTTAATGGATCTTTTGCTTGCTAAATTACCGCTATTTAAACTTCGAGGTCCATGGAATTTACAATGCATTCTACGTGATTCGGAATTTTATTTTTTAGAAGTGAACCCTAGATTTTCTGGTGGTATACCACTAAGTATTGAAGCAGGTTGTGACCTAGTTCAAAATCTTATTGAGTGGTATTTGGGTGAGCCTTTGACTAAGTTTGGTAAGTTAAAGGACGGACTTATTATGATGAAATATGAACAAGAGTTGTTTGTTTAGAGTCGAACAGTTTGACAGGCGCCATTTACTGCTTTAGTATCGCAATCTCGAGAGGTTGACAAAAAAAGTCTTTAGAAAGGGGTTTATGTGCTCTCCTCAAAGGATATTATTTCGATCAAGGATTTGTCTCGAGAAGCAATACTAAACATTCTTGATACCACTGACCAATTATTGGATGATGAAACCAAGTATGAAACAATGCGTGGAAAAATCTTGGCTACGGTCTTCTATGAAACATCGACGAGAACAAAAATTTCGTTCAATGTAGCTATGAAACGTCTAGGAGGAAATGTAATAGGCTTCTCTCATTTAAAGAATTCTTCTTTTCTTAAGGGTGAGTCGTTTTACGATACTTTAAAGATTCTGGAGGGCTATTGTGACATTATGGCTCTGAGAGCTCCTTGGGAAGGCGCTGCTAGATACGCTGGAGAGATCGTTCAAGTACCTGTAATAAATGCAGGTGACGGAGCTAATCAACATCCTACGCAAACTTTGTTAGATCTCTATACAATTCGTAGAACTCAGGGTCGTTTAGACAATCTAAAAATTGGTTTGTTAGGCGATTTGAAATACGGTAGAACTGTTCACTCACTATTATTAGGTCTCGGATTATTTAATGTAGAGTTGTTCTTAATAAGTCCAAAACAATTGAAAATTCCTAATCGCTATCAGCGTTATTTGGAGAATCGAGAGATTAGGTATCACCAGATGCCAGACTATCGTGCAATTCTCAAAGAACTGGATATTTTGTATGTTACAAGAGTACAAAAAGAGCGATTTGCCGACGAAATCGAGTATGCGCAGCTCAAGGATAGCTACATTCTGACTCGTTCTGAATTGAAAGGTGTGCGAGAAAATTTAAGGGTCTTACACCCCTTACCACGAGTTAATGAGATTGCTACTGATGTAGATGAATCACCACACGCAGCATATTTTGAGCAGGCTAAATATGGTGTTAATGTGCGAGAAGCACTTATTTACATGTTAATGAAAGCCGGGAAGGGCATGTCATGAAGCAAATTGATTTTATTCAAAATGGAACTGTGATAGATCATATCAAAGCTGGTGAGTCCTTCAAAGTTTTAGAAGTTTTACAGATGATTGAACATATCAGCGAGGGTCAGTGTAAGGTGATGATTGGTTGTAACTTTGATAGTGGAGTTATAAGTAGAAAAGATATTATTAAAATTAGTGGTGGTTTCCTAACGCAGAAGGAGGTTAATCAAGTGAGTTTGATAGCTCCTCGAGCCACTGTATCAATCATTAGAAATTCTAGAATTATAGATAAGTATAAACTTCAGGTTGAATCCGAACTACACAATATCATCGCCTGCAGAAATCCTAATTGCATTACCAATGTCGAATCTATGCCTACAAGGTTTCATACTTTGTCTGCAGATGCTGGTGAGTTCCAATGTCATTACTGTGAAGTAATTATGGAAAAGGAAGATTTGAGGTTCGTATAATGGATAAGACCTCTCTAGCATTAGACTTCCTCTCAACAAAGGCTGTTAAGTTAAATCCAGAGTCTCCCTACTTATATGCGAGTGGGATGCATGGTCCAATATATTGTGATAATCGTTTGCTTATGTCCTATCCCATAATACGGAGACGATTTACCAAGGCTTTACGTGAATTATCGCAAAAAATTACTTTTCAGGTTGTTGGCGCCACAGCTACAGCAGGAATACCTCATGGTGCGTGGCTGGCAGAGAGCTTAAATTTACCATTAATATACGTGAGAGGAGCTAGTAAAAGCCACGGTAGTTGCAAGCGTGTAGAGGGAGCCTTCCAATCATGTGCTAAAGTTTTGTTGATAGAAGATTTAGTTACCACAGGGATGAGTAGTCTCTCAGCAGTAGAAGCCTTGAGGTTAGAGGGTTTAAAGGTAGATACTGTAATCAGCCTTTTTCAATACGGTCTTCCAGAGGTTCAGAATCGTTTTAGTGAAGCTAATGTTGAGCTCTACTCAGTATTAACTTTGGACGAATTACTCGATGAGGCAGCTAAGGTAGGTAGTTTAAGTAATTCTCAGATTTCCGCTATTAAAACTTGGCAAAAAAACCCTGTTCAATGGAATGAAAGATTTCTTTCTGGGATGCAACGATGAATTTTTTTGAAAGACTAGAGCATTCAGCAATTCGAAGTAATAATCTAGTTTGTATGGGGATGGACCCCGACCTGAGTAGAATACCACTTCAAGTTAGTCACTATGAGGCTTTGATAACCTTTTACCTTGATATTTTGGAGGAAATGCATCGACAAGGTGTTTTTCCTTCTATGGTTAAACCAAATTCAGCTTATTTTGAGCAATATGGTTTAGATGGTTTTAGGGCATTGGCTAAAATAATTTCTGAATATCGCAAAGCGGGGCATCTAGTACTTCTTGATGCGAAACGAGGTGATATTGACCGAACTAATCGGGCATATGCTAGGGCAGCATTTGAAGAATTGGGTGCTGATGCTTTGACTGTGAACCCCTACATGGGTGTAGAGAGCCTAGAGCCTTTTATGGAATATCTTTCGGAGGGCCGTGGGATATATGTTCTTGCAAGAACAAGTAATCCCGGTGCTAAAGATTTTCAGGAGAAATTGATTGATGGAGAAGCCTTGTATGAGCGAGTGGTACGAAGTTTCTCGCAGCAAGGGAGAGCTGGCGTAGGTTTTGTAATGGGTGGTACCAGTCCCAGTAGCATGCAGACTATTTTACAAAAATTGCAGAAGTCAAATCAGCCAACATCCTTATTGATTCCGGGTTTTGGAGCTCAGGGTGCAAGTGTAGAACAAGTCATGGGGTTATTTAGAGATTTTCCAGAAACTCGGCTTCTTCATCGACTGAATGCTTCATCCAGTATTAATTACGCTTGGCAGAATGCTCAGACTAAACCTGAGGAATATGCCTCAGCTGCAGTCCACGCTTTAAGAGATCTCATTAGTAAATGTAAATTGAAAGATAAAGAACTTTAGTAATTTCAATTTGCTTTCGCTACCTGAAGGCAATTTCGGAAATCATCTAGTTTAGAATATGATTTTTTCCGCATTAGATCATCAAGTTCGGTCTCTATACGTTGGTAAATTTCAGGGCCCTGTTGCATAAATGCAGTCCCGATTTGAACTGCGTCAGCTCCACAAAGTATGTATTCAAACACATCTATACCTGAAAAAATTCCACCGACACCAATAATTTGAATACTTTTGGGAAGAAGTTCTCGAAATTTGCGCACATTAGATAAGCCAAATGGCTTAATTCCTTTTCCGCCAATTCCTCCGAAACCACCTTTAGGGTTAATTAAAGTTGTTTCAGTAGTTGGATTAATAACAAGACCGTTACCCGGAGAATTGATGCAGGTGATAAATTGAATTCCAGATTGACCTAAAATTTTTGCCATGGTTTCAAAATGGGAGAAGTCGAAGTATGGGGGGAGTTTTACACCAAGAATTCCTGGAAAAGTTTCACGAGCCATCGACAGCATTTGTGTAGCAGTTTCAAAATCATAAGCTATCTGAGGTTTACCAATAACATTGGGACAGGATAGATTAAGTTCTACTGCATCAAGATGAGAATTATTAGCTAAACTTTCCAGAATTATCTGATTATCGGAGATACTCAAGCCCGAGACAGAGCAGAAAATAGGCTTATTAAATTGAGCGAGTTGTTCAAAGAAAGACTCGTATGCTTTGTAGCCAAGATTGGGTAGACCCATTGAATTGATACTACCTCCCTCAAAATCAACGTATCGCGGTAATTGGTTCCCCTCGCGATATTCAAGTGTACAGGATTTACTTAATATGGCGCCAGACCTACTGTCTCCTAAGGCTTGAAGTTCCGATAAGGAGGTACACAATGGACCCGATGCATTAAAAAAGGGTGTGCTAAGTTTCAGTCCTGAAAAATCTACGCTTAGGTCAGTGGTCATATTTTCCTGCTTGAGATCGAGATATTATTTTCAATAGATTACTGTGCATGAAGATAAGCTGCCATTTCGTATATTTCCTCTAAAGTATGAGCTCTTACCAAATAGGCATGCTCACCCATTAAGGTTGCATATAAAGGATTAAGTTGCCCGTAGTGGACTAATTGTGATCCAAGTTTTGCTAAGCATTGTTGGTGTGAATGAAGATATTTGACAGCATTCTTTTCCCTGCGGCAAATATGCGCACTATGGTATTTTCTTTCGTAAGGAAATGAATGTAGACCTTCGAGAATGACTCTAGCCCAAATGTCATACACATCTTGGTCTGCGGCATAATTAAACATATCAGTCGTGAATCCCCCGGGTGGTCGCATATTTATTTCTAGGGCTACTAAACTTCCCTGAGGTGTTCGAAAAAATTCAAGATGGAAAAACTTATTAGCTGAAGGTATCTGCTTAAGAATTGATTTTCCTACTCGCTCTAGATCTTCTGGAATATCACGATAATTAAAATAATAAAAATCTAACTGCTCCTCACCAATGCTTCTTGGATCGTTACTGTATTGATGAGAAGTAAAGAATATTGGCTCACAATTTTTATTACACAAACCATCGAAAGTAACTATATCGCCCTCCACGAAAACCTCGATAAAGTAGCTGGTTTGTTGTTGAGTTTTAAAGAAGTTCTGTAAATCATGAAGACTTTCTATTTTATGGGTGTCTTGAGCACCAATTCCAGTATTTGGCTTAATGATTACAGGCAAGCCATACTTTCCTACGAAGTCGAGACCCTGTTCTAGGTTGTAAAGAATCTCGCCCTCTACTACTAGAGCTCCTGATCTACGAAAAATGTCTTTCATTCGCGACTTTTGTTGAATTTCTTCAACTTCAGCGGGTTGGGCACCTGGTATATCAAACTTTTGTCTGATTTCGGCTTCAAGAGGTAACCATGGCTCAAGATGAGACTCTACAAGGTCCACTTTGCCATTGCGATGAATTAATCGATCTACTGCCTCTAAAACCTCCGTTTTATTATGAAGACTACTAACTTGTTCATGATCATGGAGTGCTTTATTTAATTCTGGATGCAACTGATTTCTATTCTGATCGGTAATTCCAAGAACTTTGCCGCCGCGGTGCTGAAAACGTTGAGCGAAATGATAAAAATTTGGAGGAAAATGTGGACTGAGATGTATCCATTGCATTCCGAAGCTCCTTTACACTGGTTATACGCCACAAAAATACACGGATATTTCTATTTTGGGGTGATTTTTTTTAGGCGTTTCAATCTTGAATAAAGAGAAGTTCTCGAAATCCCAAGGAAACGAGCCGTTTTCGCCTTATTACCATTATTAATCTTGAGAGCTTTAGATACAATCTCATCAATCCATTTTTCTAGGTGTAGTCCTTGGGGTGGCAATTCTTTAATGGGATTGAAAAAATTATTATGTGCAGGCTTTGTATGACATGTTCTGTAGAATGTAGAGGGATTTGAATCTGATAGATGCTCTGAAAGTAATGTATCATTATCGAAATTTAGAACGGCTCTCTCTATGACGTTTTCTAGCTGCCTTATATTTCCTGGCCATGGATGATTCAATAATCTCTCTTTAACTTCCTCACTAATGCTATTGAATTGCTTACCTCTCTTGCGAGATTCTCGTAAGAGAAATTTATTAGCTAATGTTAGAATTTCATCTTGTCGTTCTCTCAGCGGTGGTATATATACATACCCGACATTGAGTCGGTAATATAAGTCCCGTCGAAATAGTTTGAGAGATACCGAATCTTCTAAGTTTTGATTAGTCGCACTAATAACTCTGGCCTTCAATGATATTTTTTCAAGGCCACCCACTTGAAAATAAGTCCGATTTTGCAAGACTCTTAATAATTTTGGCTGCAGGTTAAGTGGAAGATCTCCAATTTCATCAAAGAATAAACTTCCATCACCGGCCAAAGACATTTTACCGATTTCACCGCTAGATTTTCCGCCAGTAAATGCTCCAGCTTCGTAGCCAAAGAGTTCAGATTCAAATAGCTCGGTGCTAAAACTTGCACAATTGATGTCCACAAATGGTTTCGAAGAACCGTTTTCTCCAAAATGGATTAAGCGGGCTAACATTTCTTTACCAGTTCCTGTTTCACCTTCAATTAATACTGGTATATCAGGATCTAAATGATAAATTTTGCATTGCCGAACCAATTCCTGCATTACCTTTGAAGAGGCTTCAAAATCCT
>JAYZAC010000122.1:0-50297 GCA_036339875.1 bacterium
ATTGATTCTACATTTTCTGATGGTACACTCAAAGTCGGCGAGATATTTATTCCGGGTAGTAGTGGACGAGAGATTATATTGATTGCTCATCTTTGCCATCCATGTCAGGTTGATGATGATTTAACTGGTGTAGTGGCGTTATTATCTCTCAGTGAAAAACTTCGAAAGCATAAGAACCATTATTCATATCGCATTCTAATTGTCCCAGAGACGATTGGAACAATAGCTCATTTAGCTAATAATGATGAGATTCTAGAATCTGCAGATTTTGGTATTTGTCTAGGTTCATTAGGTAATAAAAACAATCTCAGTTTGCAGCAATCGCGTACGGGACATTCTATGCTTGATCTTGCTGCAAAAAATGTATTGAGAGAGACTTCTATTATCCATAGAGTGGGTAAGTTTGGGGAGGTCATCGGAAATGACGAAAAAGTTCTGGAATCTCCTGGCGTAAGTATCCCGACGATTTCACTGACGAGATGTCAGCCATGGTTAGAAGGTCGACCATTTCCAGAGTACCACAGTAGTCTTGATACTCCTGAAAAAATTACTTTAGAGAGAATAATAGAAGTTGAAGATATTGTTGAGAAAATACTGATGCAGCTGAACTCAAATTTCTATCCGATACCAAAATTTAAAGGTCCGATTTATCTTACACCTTTAAACTTGTGGATTGATCCCCGAAAAGATCCTCAATACCTCATCAAGATAAATGAACTAATGCAATTGCTTCATGAGGATGACTTAAGCATGATTGAAATTGCGAATAGGTTGGAAATATCGTATTCATTACTGATGGAATGGGTTGATACTTTTGAAAAGAATGAGCTTCTGTCTAGAAAAGCTATCGAGTAGTAACGATAATAATATAGAGTCCCATTGTTGATTCAAACAGGAGTATCTAGATTGTATTGGATGAAAGCTTCTATCTTCAATAGACTTACTCAGATGGTTTGGCTAGGCCTTAAATTAGTTATAGCGCTAGGTCATGGGGGTTACTGTCAAATTAATTTTTAATGAATGGAATAAATTATGAGCTTAGACTATGACTATTCAATTAAGGATGTATCTAAGGCATTAGAGGAAATAGGAGTATCAAAGGGTGATCATTTGTTTATTCACAGCAATTTAGGTTATTTGGGTAAGCCTGAAGGCGGTTTAAATATCAGAAATATTGGTGATTCGATTTACCAAGGAATAAAGAATGTCATCAGCGATGAGGGTACGATTTGTATTCCTGCTTTTACCTATTCTTTTTGTAAAAATGAACACTACAATTCTGATTCAACTCCACCAGAACGAATGGGAATGTTAACGGACTGGTTTATTGAAAACTTTAAAGGCAGTTTCAAACGTTCAAATGATCCAATTTTTTCTGTAATTTGTTGTGGAGGAATGTCCGAAAAATTTTCTAAGATCGATACAAATTCAAGTTTTGGAGAAGGTTCTTTCTTTGATAAGTTTTTCAAAGCATCTGGCAAATTGGTTAACTTTAACATGGACGCTGGTTCTACATTTTTACATTATGTCGAAAAGTGTCTAAATATTCCTTACCGAATGGATAAAGTTTTTACTGGAGTATCCATAGAAGATGGCATAAGGAAGAATGTGGAGTGGACATACTTTTGTCGTAACCTTTCTCATAAATATAACTTTCCTCAATTTGTAGTTTGGGACAGGGCCGCAAAAGAAGAGGGAATTGTAAGGACATCCAAACTAGGTAGAGGAAGTGTGATTGCTTTAAATACAAAAGATGTATTTGAGCTTTTTAAAAGCCAGCTTGATTCCGATCCATATATTCTCACCGTAGGTAGTCCCAACTATTCGAGTTAGATCTATTGACAACGACTTATACAATATTGAAAACTTGATTACAGAAAGGTAATTTTCATGGCAGAACAATTTGATGGATGGACTAAAGAATACAAAGATAGTAGGAAAAATGGGACAGATCTAGCTTGGCCAAGTGAAACGTTAGTGCGTCTGTTTAAGGGTAGATACGTGAGAAATCTGAACTCTGATTTTTCTAATCAAAAAGTCTTAGATGTCGGTTTTGGAAATGGTCATAATTTATTTTTCCTGAGCTCATTAGGACTCTCCTGCTATGGATCCGAAGTTACTCAAGAGATTTGCGATTTGTGTGATAATCGTTTTAGGGAAATGAATGTAGAGGCTGACCTACGTGTTGGGAAGAACACTCAACTACCCTTTGAGGATAATTTTTTTGATTACTTAGTATCATGGAATGTTTTACATTATGAAGATAATGAGATTGATATAGTAAAAGGTATTCAGGAATATAAACGTGTATTAAAGCCGGGCGGTCGATTAATGCTTTCCACAACGGGTCCTGATCATTTAATTCTTGAAAATTCAAAGACTTTAGGATGTCACCGATATCAAATTGGGTTAGAGAATGAATTTCGGAAGGGGCAGGTATACTTTTACTTCGATAACCCCGCATATATCGATTATTATTTCAGTAAAGAATTCAAAGAAGTCGAGATAGGCCGAACCCGCTCAGACTTATTTAATGGAGTCTTAGATTGGTTTATTATTACCGCCATAAAATAATCGGGAACTCGATGGTCCGCTCAAAAAAGATGAGATGGGGATCAGCTCTGAAATATTCGTGTACTTTGACCCAGAACTAAATTAAACTCGAGAAGTCATTTACATTGACCGTTGCATTAGTCCATCAATGTCATAATCAGATATCTTTGTTTTGAATAAGAGTTAGATCTACGATTTTAATAGCAATTGATTCAAACATTTCAGGGAGTGGTAACCATGCATGTATTGGACACAACATTAAGAGACGGTAGCTATGCCGTCAATTTTCGATTTACTAGCCATGATACGAAAGTTCTTGGAGCTAAGCTTGAGGAAGCTGGCTTTCAGTGGATTGAAATAGGGCATGGAGTTGGTTTAGGGGCCTCAGAAAAAGGCAAAGGCGAAGCAATCGCAACCGATGAAGAGTATTTGAAGGCGGCGAGTGAAACATTTAAATCGGCAAAGTATGGCATGTTTTGCATTCCGGGAATTGCTGAATTGGAGCATATTGACTTAGCTGCCCAGTATGGCATGAAGTTCATCCGTATTGGTACCAACGTTACTGAAGTTGAGAGTTCTCAAAAATTCATTGAGAGAGCCAAAGGTTATGGCATGTACGTAACCGCAAACTATATGAAATCTTATGCAATCCATCCAACAAAATTTGCAGAACTTGCTTTGCTGAGTCAGAAATATGGCGCAGATTTACTATGTGTCGTGGATTCAGCTGGAGGCATGCTAAAGGAGGAGTTGGAACTTTATTTTAAGGCAGTTCAGGATGTAAGTGATATTCCATTGGGCTTTCATGGCCATCACAATCTGGGTTTGGGTGTTTCGCATTCCATCGAAGCTGTAAAACTTGGTGCAGTTATGGTTGATGGTTCCATGCAAGGATTCGGACGAAGTTCAGGAAACGCTCCTACTGAACAAATAGTTGCCTGTTTGGATCGTATGGGGCTCAATCATGGCATTGATTTGATCAAGCTAATGGACATTAGTGAAACTTACATCAAACCGCTTATTAGAAAACGAGGACATTCGTCGCTTGATATTATCTGCGGATATTCTCAGTTTCATTCCTCTTACATGAAAACAGTTCAAAAATATTCAAGCAAATATGAAGTTGATCCTCGACTCATCATAATTGAACTTTGCAAAGTAAATAAGATGGATGCTCCCGATTCTTTAGTGAATGAAATTGCTCAAAATATAAGTGAGCATTCTGATAACTTTTTCACTGGAAGATTCGGTCTGGCCGATTACTTTGGGGAAGAGCAGAGTTAAGAATTAATACAATTTAATGAATTAATATATTTGTAGATAGAGTGGTTTGATTTGAATGAATTTAGGTCCTGATTTACTGAAAGAGATTTACATTAAATATGGGGACTCAAAGTTTCTCATTGATGCAAAAACTAATTCAAAGTGTACATATCAAGATTTATTCCAGAGCTCTAGTGCATTAGCTTTTTGGTTAAAAGCTAATGGATTTTGTAAGGGTGATCGGATAGGGATTTGTCTAGAAAATTGTACAGAATACGCAATTTTATATTTTACCTGTTTATTGGGTGGTTTCATAGCAACCCCTATTAATAACAGCTTACATTATGATGATATTAAGTTCATTGTTGAAAATGCAGATATAAAAATTCTGTTTGCATCGAAAATCACCATTCCACTTGTAGAAGATATTTTTCCAGAAATCGGTATAGTTCAAAGTGATACAGTAAAATCAAAATTTGGAGATGTTAACTTTAAAGCTTCTAATGAATTACAGACTAAATTAGACGATATTGATTTTGATTGCCTCTGGACTTTACATTTTACCTCAGGCACAACGTCTTTCCCTAAGGGGGTATTCCATACTCCTAGATCATTATTTTCGAGTGCGATTAATTTTAATTCTGCTGTGCAATTAAATCAGACAGATCGATTTTTCCAAGTATTTTCGATGGCCTACATGGCTGGATTTTTAAATTCACTTCTATGCCCTTTATTGGTAGGGGGTAGCGCCGTAATTGAAGATGCTTTTACCGCCAGAAGGGCATTAAATTTCTGGAAGACGGTGATAGATTACCAGATTAATAAATTATGGTTGACTCCAAGTATACTTAGACTATTGCTTAAACTTGATCGTGGAAATTCTGGCGTTGATTGGTGTTCTAAAAATATAGATCATATCTTTGTAGGTACGGCTCCGGTACCATTTGAGCTTAAGAAGTCCTTTGAAGATCGATATGCAACAAATGTTCTCGTGAGTTATGGTCTTTCAGAATGTTTATTTCTTGCTACAGAAACTCCGCATACGGCAACAAAAAGCTGCTCCGTAGGACAAGTTTTACCTAATTGCTTACTTCATTTTAATAATGGAGAAATTCATGTTAAGTCAGATTCGATGATGTCTGGGTATCTCAAGCCACATGAGAGTAGTTATTTAGACGAAGATGAATATTTTGCAACAGGTGATGTGGGATATCTTGAAAACGATCTTCTTTTCATCACTGATCGAAAAAAAGATATTATCATACGCTCAGGTTTGAATATTTCTCCTCGAAAGATTGAGGAGCATCTATTGAGGTATGATCAAATAAGTGAGGCATATGTGATTGGTATTGATAATGAATTACTTGGGGAAGAAGTAGTTGCAGTGATTCTAACGAGGGCAGGGCAGAACTTGGAAAGAAATGAGTTAAAAGCGCATTGTTTGAAGAGATTGTCCCAATCGGAGCTACCCGATAGATATGTTTTTGATATGGATATTCCATTGAATTCGAATGGAAAAGTTAACAAGAGCAAATTAAAAAAAATAATCTCAATCGGAGAGAGCTAGAGTTCTATGATACTGGGGTTAGACCATATTGCCTTGAATACTATAGATTTGAGTAGTACCGAAAAAGAATTGATTAATCTTGGCTACTCATCTCGATTTTGTGAACTTGATTTGTTAAACGATACCAATAAAATTCCATTTTTATGGCATTACGAAAAACGTCACCACATCAATTTGTTACATGCAGTAGGCTGCACACCGATAGAGATAACCGTTCATCATACTCATACTGCAAACTCCTCTGAGCTAATTCATATTTCCATGTTAGCTTCTCCCAATAATTGTAAGCGCAATGATTCAGAAATTGATGAATATCTGGAAAAGTATTTTGGTGATGAGTATCTCGGATTTTTTAATACCTCGATCATTCCGACTCCGATAATTGGTCTTTCCTCAAATTCTAAGCATTCTTCTTTTTTAGCTTACGAAGTTGAAAACCTTGCAGCTGGTATTGCGTTCTGGGATCAATTTTTGGGTGCAAGGTTGACTCTATCGGATAACGCTAACTTTGCTGTTCTGACAGTTAACTCGCCAGTCAAAAGTTGGTCTTTAGGGTGCCTTTTATTTAAGGGTAGGAAAAGGTCAATACCCATGCTTGATGACGCAGGTTTGACCTGTACTGCTATACTGTGTACAAATCTTGATAGTCATTTGACTGAATACACAAAAATATTTGAGTCCGATTGTATTATGCCTTTTACTGTCAACATTAACAATAAAGCCATTCGTTTAGCCTTGCTTCGAGGCCCTCATGCTGAAATTTATGAGCTAATTGAAATTGAAAGGTAGTTATGCAAACTAAAAAAACATATGTTGATTTGACTCACACCATTCATGAGGGTATGACGACCTATCCAAGACATTGGCATCCAATTGTTGAAATCACTCAAGTTGGTAGGCATGGAGTAGAGGGTCGGGAAACTCGAAAAATCTGCATGGGCTCTCATACAGGTACTCACATTGATGCACCGGCTCATTTCATTGAAGGTGGTAAAACTGTAGATGAGATATCTCTGGAAGTTTTATGTGGTCCAGCTATTATGATTGATTTCACGGATTTAGATAGAAACACCGAAATTTCTGTAGAGCTCATGGAAAGTCGATTTCCCGAATCTTTTCCCGAAAGAGTTGTGCTTCGCTATGATTGGTCCCAATATTTCAGTACTATGAAATTTTATGAAGATCATCCCTATCTGAGTTCGGATGCTGCAAAGTGGCTTGTTTCGAAGGGTGTGAAGCTATTAGCAATGGATTCATCTATGCCTGATTCTTCGGTACAACACGAAGAGTGTAGCATCGACTCTCCTATTCATAAGATCTTGTTAGGTAGCGATGTTGTTTTGGTAGAATACCTTACGAATTTGAAAGAGATTAAGGCCAAGTTTTTTAACTTGTACGTTTTACCATTAAAAATCAAATGTGGCGATGGAGCGCCTGTGCGATGTATTGCTGAAATTGAAAAGGTTTAATCTGGAATGAATCAGATAGAGATTTTTTTAGTCAAGTGGTTTGAGGAAAAGGGTATTCCTCCAGAAATAGATCAAGCAAACTTAAGTACGATTAATATTTTTGACTCGGGATTGATTTCCTCTTTAGAGGTGATTTTTTTAATAAGTGATCTGGAGGAAAACTTTTCCTTCAAATTTAATGAAGAAGCATTTCAGGACCGAAGATTTAATACTATCTCTGGAATTTCTGAAATCGTTTCAGAGCTTATCTAGTCAATATAACTACAATAGTTGTAAGGTCCTAGGCTTCATCTGAGCAGTATGGCTCTTATCCAACTTGTTTATCCCTAAAGCAAGCTATTTAAATAACATGCCATCACCTTCATACCTTTACGACCTTGCTCCCAACGAAATTCTTCGTTAGGGCAATGATAGCCATCTGACATTAGACTCTGGGCAATCAGTACGATAGGCACTCCGGGCAACACTCGCTGAAATTGCGGAAGGCTGCCTATGGTTCCACCACAACCAATAAAAAGTGGGTCGCTACCAAAACCCTGTCTGCACGCTTCTCTGGCCAGTTCCATGTGTGGATGTTCCAAATCAGCGAGGACGGCCTTCTGACCACCTAATGAAGTAACTTGTATTTCTGGATGAACTTGCTGGAGAAAGCTTTGGAGACAATTAACCAGATGCTCTGGTTCTTGTCCAGGTATCAAGCGCATGCTGACTTTAGCTTTAACATCATAAGGAATTGCAGATTTCATTGCCCCAGGTTCATATTGAGCACCTTCAAATCCATGTACTTCAAAAGTAGGCAAATGCCAAATTCTTTCGAGAATCTTAAAACCATCTTCTGTATGTAAAGTGGCGTCAGCGCTATCTTGCTTAAATTTATCTAAATCGAATTGATCCGCTACAGCTCTTAAACGTTTTTGTTCATCTTCATTCATCTCGGGACAGCCATCAAAGAAACCTGGAATCAAAATATTACCCTTGGAGTCAACACAGCGACTGAGAGCTTGAATAATTGTATTAAGAGGATTAACGACACCATTTCCAAACATACCGCTATGCAAGTCTTTATTACCAGTCTTCAAGCCTACTTCCACTCTCAGCATACCCTTTAATTTATACGTTATTGCTGGTCGACTACCCTCAAATACTGTATCACTTACCAAAATAGAATTAGGTTTTTTCAGAGCGTCTTGATGATCGTCCAAAAATTGGCCAAAGAATGGACTACCCGTCTCTTCTTCCGTCTCATAGATGATTTGAAGATTAGGACTGGGAATGTTGTTATCCAGAAGGAATTTTATACCGTAAAGTATGCTTAAGGCCGGACCTTTATCATCAGTACTACCTCTGGCAATTATTTTTTCATCTGTAACAACTGGTTCGAAGGGTTCTGTAACCCACTGTGGTTCATCGGCAGGTTGAACGTCCATGTGGTTATATATGGTTACCCAGGGTAGTTGAGGGTCTCGTTCAAGCTGCGCAACAAAGACAGGATTACCTTTGGTTTCTATGATACGATTTTCAAAGCCTAGAGATGCAGTAATCTCACCTACCGCTTGTAAAATATTAAAGAACTCAGTTTGATCAGTAACTCCTGGTGAGATACTTCGGATTTTCACCAGTCGGATAAGTTGCTCCTTATAGCATTCAAGATTTTCGTAGCTGAATTTTTCTACCGCGTCAGCGTGATTCCAGACCATTTTATCTCCTATTTTTGAAGGAATTTTCGTTGATAACCCATCGATGGTACCTAGAAGCTAGATCTCTTTCAAGACATATTCAATCTGTATATTGGTAGCTTTTCAAATTAAATATAAAAAGTATTGCAGGTAGAAGAGTTAAATCTGTAAATAATGCTAAGCCCAGTACACTTGCTGTAAGAACACCGAAACTTACATTAGGTACAAAACTACCCAAGGCGTACGTTCCGAAGCCCGCTATTAAAATAACGGTAGTAATAATCAGAGCTGTTCCTGTATGACTAATCATTAACGCTGTAGCACTAATAGGGTTTTCGCCATTAATACGATGTGAATGATAGCTAGATAATATGTGAATAGTGTCATCAACAGCGATACCAAGACAGACACTCGCTACTAACGAGGTACCCACATCGGCATAAGTTCCTGAAATATATATAAGACTAGCTCCAAAGACTATCGGTAGCAGATTAGGTATTAAAGATAGTAGACCTATACGGATGCTACCCAGAAAAATACACATTAGGATAGATACTAAAATCAGTGCACCCATAATACTTCTGAAAAATGTGGGAATAATGTAACCACCTAGTGACTTCCATAAAATGTACTTACCGCTGGCATAGACATTTAATCCAAGTTCTTCTCCTTTAGACTCTATTTCCTTGATGGCATTGAGGGCATCATTATCTGTTCTTAAAGTCCAATTTACAGTAACTCTTATAAGGCGATTATCCAGAGTAATTTGGTTATTAAGATCCAGAGAGGGAGGTAGGCTCATGGTGTAAAGCAGTAATTCCTGAGCAATCATTTGGCGATCATCAGCTAGAGTGTAATATGCCTGGTCTCCAGCATGCAGAGCACGATGAGTAGCTTTCAGAATATCCATGATAGATGTTGACTTACTTACATAACTTCTGTCATTAACCCATTGTTGCCATTGATTCGCTCTGTTCAGAAATTCAGGATCTTTTATACCTTCATTAGCCCCACTATCAATTACGAAGTCCACGGGAGATACCCATCCTACATATTTTTCAATCGCATTATTAGCCTGCTTCAAAGGAACATCATCAGTAAAATATTCGAGCGTATCCGAGTTGACTTCATTTTGAATTGCGAGATATGACGCCATTAGAGCAGCGATACTAAAAAATACGATAACCACATAACGATTACTTTGGAGCCATCCTGAGTAGCTGTAAACCCAATTGGAAGGTTTGAGTGTTTGGGTGCCTTTCACGCTACCTGCTACTTTAAGAGGCATTAGTGAAAGAAGTGGTCCAAGCAAACCTATTGTTATAATCCAGGCAAGTATCGATCCAAATCCTGCTAGGAGACCTAGATTCACTGTGGGGATAATCGGTGACCATATCAGGCTTAAGAAGCCGATTGCTGTAGACAAACTAGTTAATAGCGTGGGTTTTATATCCTTCATCATTGCTTGATAGGTTGCTTTTTTTGAATCGTAACCAGCACGACGAAAACGAAAATAAGTAACCAAGATATGGATAGAGTCAGCAATACCAATACCTATTAAAATACTGGGTAGAAAAGCAGTCATATTGTTAATTTTGATACCCAAATGGCCTGCCATACCAAGCGTACCAAGCATTGAAAAGATAATAGTTATCCAGGGCAGAACTAGTCCTCCAAAACTTTTGAATATGATCAATAAGATGACACTTACAGTTACAAATAGAAGCGGTAAAATCTTTTGAAGATCAGTACTCGTGCTTTCTCTGAAAGCGTCATTAATTGCTGCGCCGCCACTGATTCCAAATTCATGATCACCGGTATTTTCATAAGGGCTCAAAAGTTGCCTCAAATCACTAATTAAAGCTTGGTAATCTACTTCAGTTTTCAAAGCTGGTTTCAATGTTGCTATAATTAAAGCCGTATCGCCGGATGCACTGACCAGATACCCTGGTAATGTCTCATGATTCAGTGCAATCTTCTTGCGTTCTAATAAAAAATCTTCCGTCAAAGGTTCATCTTCGGGCATTATTGGTTCTACGATGAGGTCATCATCCTCGGCATGAGTCCAGTTAAAATTAGCTAGACTGTCCACGCGTATTACATCCCTGATTTGCCACAATTTTTGGGTTATATCAATGAGGGTTCTGGCGCTATCTATATCGAAAATTCCTGATGACGAATGCATCAGGATAACGGCATTATCATCATTTCCAAATCTTCGTTCAAACCGATCGAAATTTTTAATATTTGGGTCGTCTTCAGAAAACCAGATACGATATCCAAAATCTTGTTCAAGATTCTTCAAACCAGGCAAAAGTATGCACATCAGAACAAGAACAATTGATAATGATTTAAGCGGGCTATGACTCACGAAATAAGCAATTGAATCCATGGTTGAATTAATTTTATTAGTCATAGATTTTCCTAAAAATAGTGAATCAAACTTCCTGTTATCTGGAAATCGTTATGGAAAGGTTTTAACCCTGAGGTATCTAGTGAAACTTTAGGAGGTGCATCAATGTATCTAAGTCCAAGCTGGTATTTTTGCATGTCATTGATTCGCCGAGAAAAGCTCAGTTGGCTTAAAATTTCTTTAGATCTTTCCAAATCAAAAATCATACTACCTGTAATTTGGGTACCTTGAATATCGTTTCTAGCAAAGCGAGCGCCTAACAAAAGGTCTCTTTGAAATATATTCATTTGAGCCCGCTCCTGGCTACTAGGTCCAACAAGAGTTTGAAGTTCGACTAGGTAGATTATTTCTGCTCCATGATTCAATTGTCTGGGAAACTCAAGGCCTGCAGCAATAGATGCATGATCGAGTACCTTATTTGATGGTAAATTATGTTGTATTTTATTGCTGTAATTACGATAGGCCCATTCCAGCTTGAAGGAACTATCGTCAAAAATACTTACAAGGGTTCCACCAATCTGCTCTACCTTAGGTAATCCCACATGGGTATTATTCATATTATTTTGGGTAAATAATACTGAGTTTTGACGGTCATAATGATTGAGATAATGAAAGCTATAGTCTAAATCATCTCGACTAGTCTCATAGCGTATTCCAAATTGCTCAACTTTTTGTTCAGGAATCAGATTGGAAGAAGAATCCATTATTTGTATATTTACAATAGAAGTTCTCAAAGGATTTAATCGAGAGTTAATTTTAGGAAACATTTGTGTTTGCAGATGAGGCATATAGTATAAATTCCAAACAGATTCCTCATCAGGAATTTCAAGATTAAGCATCCACTCGCCGATTTTTTCAGGTCTTTCAAAGTCTGAATCTAAATTCCTTGCATTGATTACATCTGCAGGGTGAAAAGCTTCCAGTGCTGTCCAATCATGGATTTGTGAGCCAGCTGTAATAGAGAAATTATCAAAATCTTTGCGAATCCATAATTCTTGAATAAGGTATGAATCTCTATGATCTGATGGATCACGACGCAACAGCTTACTAAAATTTGCAGACCAACGATTATGTTTCCACTTTGAACGATTGTGCAGCTTTATTGAATAGGAGTTATCCCTTGTAAAAGGTGATTGGTCATTGTTAAAACTTCGTATTTCCTGATGCAATTCAAAGTGATGCTTCCAGTTGGAACCCCATGAAGATACTGTGACGCACAATAGTAAAAGAAGGCAATGGATCATTAGTTTCTTAAATTACGTTTGGAAAAGTCCTTTGATTTGTAATTCTTTTCTAGTTCCTGACCAGTCCATACAATGATAGATTCTTTGCTGGTTTGATGGTTACTCATGATAATTTTGTTCTGGCGCCACCATTTGCCATGCTGCTTGTAATTTGAAAATATGGCGGTTTTTAGTAATTCTCTTTTACGGTCAAAATAATCGATTTTTAGCGGCCCAAGGAATTGTTTGTCCAGCCAGACAAGAAGTTTGCTATATCCACTATGTTTATCTTTGGGAATTCTTTCAAGAAGAAAGCATGAGCGACCCATTAAAACTTCTGACCCAATAAGTTTGTGACTATACTTCTCAACTTCTTGAGAGGCTAGATCTTCATAATAAAATTCGCTACCCATGAAGGATACTGCCTGATTTCGAGAATTAATGCGTTTTACTCTTTTAATACTTGGTAAATACAACCACTGCTTATTTTTTTTGGTTTTCATTGTATGGGTAAGGAGTCTTGTACCCTTTACATCAGCAGGAGAAGCAAATTCGATGATACTGCGGTCTCCTTCGCCGTTTACCTCAGCAATTTTCTGAGTCATAACCCTGGTTACTTTATCGTTTTGAGCATTCATAATCACAAGCTGCATTTCACCATATTCCCCCTTAAACCCGTTGTTATGTTGTTCATAGATTTTGGAAATTACAAGACCAGCAGATGCAGGATTTGCAGTGGCTAACTGGGCTTCTAATGTTGATTGGATATTTGATGGCAATGACGTAGAAACTGAGTGAGTTTCAAACAAAAACACAAAACTAAACATAAGCAAATAGGTAAATTGCATAGGGCTCCTAAACTTCACTCGCAGTTTAGTTTAGAAATATATTTCGTGCGTAAGTGGTTCCCTTTTTGTCCATAAACAATCTTATTAATTTTAAAAGTAATTCACCAATAAGTTTCATTTATTGGTAAAAATCAGGATTCTCTTCGCAGAATATTCTCACAGTACTACGACATTCGTAAGCTACGGGCAGAAACTGTAATATAGTCTCTCGATCGGGGTTTTTGCATAATCGAAATGCCAAAATATTAGCAAATGAAGCTTCAAGACTCCATTTATGCGCTGAGGGATCAAAACCTATTATCGAAAACTTACCTTTAAAGTACTCGAAGGGATGTTTTTCTAGTGAATCGTTCCAGCAACCCTTAACTATTTCCTTAAGAAGTTGTTTCGATGTAGGGTCAGGTTTGGTTTTCTCAATCTGTATTTTCGTAATTGCGTCATAATGCAGGTACAGCATAAACTCTCTCAATTTGGCCGCAAAAAATTCATCAATAGGAGATTCTTTAAATCTATTTTTTTTACGAAATTGTACTGCAATATTACGTGCTTGTTCGCGACATGAATTATCTATTTTACTAAATCTTTCAATGGCCTCAGTTATTGGTTCTGAACTACACATGAACAAAATTGTCTCAAATTATATTGATTCTGGCAAAGTAGACTTTTTAGTTTTTGTAAATTTGTTGTGATCTCAGCAAACTACTACTTTAGAGTAAGGTCTGGTACGATAGCGTCAACTTTATGGATGATATCGATGAAATACATTACAATCAACTGCTTTCTTGTGAGATGTATCTGCTTAGTTTTCGTTCTCTTTTCGCATAGTTCAGCTAAACAGACTATTGTGTGGTGGCATGCTATGGGAGGGTCACTAAACGAGAAGGTGAATACCATTGCACAGGAGTTTAATGAGTCACAAAATGATTTCCATATTCATGCCGTTTACAAAGGAAATTACACAGAAACTATGACTGCTGCCGTTGCAGCATTTAGAGCCCGTAAGCATCCTCATATTGTTCAGATATTTGAGGTTGGTACAGCGACTATGATGGCCGCTCATAGGGCTGTTTATCCGGTATTTGAATTGATGAATGATGCAGGTGAACCCTTAAAATCCGAGGATTTCCTCGCAGCAGTCACTGCTTATTATACTGACCCTGACGGTAATATGTTTTCGATGCCTTTTAACAGTTCTACGCCTGTTCTGTATTACAATCGGGAAGCTTTGCAGGAGGCTGGTTTTGATAAACCTCCCAGAACATGGGGTGAACTAGAGAAGATTTCTAGGGCGGGTTTGAAAAGAAATTATTCCTGTGGAGTTACAGTAGGATGGCAATCGTGGACACAGCTTGAAAATTTTGGAGCTGTACATGACGTTCCATTTGCTAATTTATCTAACGGATTCGAAGGTCTCGATTCAGAAGTACAATTGAATCACCCAGCATTTATAAAGCACATAGGTAAGTTAGCTAGTTGGCAAAAGGATAAGGTTTTTGTTTTTGGCGGACGCCGTTCTGATTCAGCGCCAAAATTTTACAATGGTCAATGTATGTTTTATATCAATTCTTCGGCTTCATATTCGTCAGTTAAAGCAAACGTAACCAAATTTAACTTCGGAGTAAGCTTTCTTCCTCACTGGCAAGATTTGGTCCAAGAGCCAAAGAATTCTATCATTGGAGGAGCGTCTCTTTGGGTATTGAGAGAACATGCCTTGTCCGAATATAAAGGTGTAGCCAAATTCCTAAGTTTTCTTTCTTCAAGACGTATTCAGTCGCGCTGGCATCGTGAGACTGGTTACCTGCCGGTGACTCATGAGGCCTATCAATTCACTAAATCTCAAGGATTTTACGAGCAAAACCCAGGAACTGAAACTGCTATTTTGCAGATGACGCGTGGCGAGCCATCGATTAATAGTAAGGGTTTGAGGCTGGGAAATTTTGTTCAAATTAGAGATGTTATTAATGAAGAATTAGAATCTATTTGGGCGGGTAATAAAACAGCTGATCAAGGTTTAAAGGCTGCAACTGAAAGAGCTAATAAATTAATAAAGAAGTTTTTACGGAGGAATTTCTGATGCAGAGTGGGCAAACAGTTGCTTATAAGAATAAAATTTTGCCTTATTTACTTCTGGCTCCTCAGCTAATTATTACTCTTATTTTTTTTATTTGGCCCGCAGCAGAAGCTTTATTTCAGAGCGTTATGGTGGAGAATACTTTTGGAACAGCGAGTAAATTCGTTTGGTTCGAGAATTTCTCTTATATTCTTGAGGATTCCCATTACATTAATTCTATTCAAATTACAGCTATCTTTGCTGCGGCAACAACTTTAACCTCCATGAGTTTTAGTTTGCTATTAGCTGTTATGGCTGATCGGGTAATTAAGGGTTCTACTTTTTATAAAACGTTTCTAATTTGGCCATATGCCGTGGCACCGGCAATTGCCGGTATTTTATGGTATTTTATGTTTAATCCTAGCATTGGGATACTAGCTTATTTTCTACAGAATTTGGGATATGAATGGAACCATCAGCTTAACGGAAGCGATGCTATGGTTTTAATAGTCTTAGCCGCTGCTTGGAAGCAGATATCTTATAATTTTCTTTTTTTTCTCGCAGGTTTACAGTCAATACCGCGCTCATTAATAGAGGCAGCGGCACTAGATGGTGCTAGTCCTTTCAAACGGTTTTGGGATATTGTATTTCCGCTACTTTCGCCAACTACCTTTTTTCTAATGGTAGTTAACGTAGTTTATGCCTTTTTTGATACCTTTGGTATTGTTCATGCTACTACTGCGGGTGGTCCAGCTAGTGCTACATCAATTATGGTTTATAAGGTTTTCAATGATGGATTTGTGGGTCTAGATTATGGTAGCAGTGCGGCTCAATCTGTAATTCTGCTATTAATCGTAGGCTTTTTTACAATTATTCAATTTCGTTATGTAGAACGAAAGGTGGAGTATTAGTCTATGGTTGAGAATCGTCCTTGGCTTAATTCACTTTCTCATTTCGTACTTTTTATTGGAGTTATAGTTGTAGCACTACCCATCTGGATAGCTTTTGTTGCTTCTACTCACCCACCTGAAGCGCTACTAAGTAGCCCCATACCTATGTGGCCTGGACCTGATCTTTGGAAAAATTATTCAGAAATATTGAGTAGTGGAATTTCTAGTGCTGGAGGCGTAAGTGTAGCTTTAATGATGAAGAACAGTTTTATAATGGCACTTTTTATTACATTTGGAAAAATCGCCATATCACTACTTGCTGCCTTTGCCATTGTATTTTTCGATTTTCCCTTCAGAATGATGTGTTTTTGGATCATATTTATGACTCTGATGCTGCCTGTTGAGGTTCGAATTGTTCCGACCTATGCAGTGGTTGCACGATTAGATTTACTGAATTCCTACGTAGGCTTAACTTTGCCATTAATAGCAAGTGCAACAGCTACATTTTTGTTTCGTCAATTTTTCATGACGATTCCTAAAGAGTTAATCGAAGCCTCAAAAATTGATGGGGCTAGCCCAATGAAATTCTTTTTTGATATTTTACTGCCATTATCTCGTACAAATATTGCAGCTTTGTTTGTAATTTTATTTATCTATGGATGGAATCAGTATCTTTGGCCATTATTGATAACTTCCGAGGATAGCTATGCAACTATTGTGATGTCGATACAGCGTATGGTTATGTCGGCAGAAGCGGACCCTCAATGGCATCTAATTATGGCAACTTCAATTTTAGCTATGTTGCCACCTGTAATTGTTGTGGTTGCTATGCAGAAGGTATTTGTAAAGGGACTTGTTGAGACTGAAAAGTAGAGGGTTATATGTCTACGGTTGTATTTGAAGATATTCAAAAGATTTATCCAGGTGGTTTCCATGCAATTAAGGGTGTAAACCTGAATATTCAAGATGGTGAGTTCATTGTCATTGTGGGCCCTTCTGGTTGCGGAAAGTCTACTTTGCTAAGAACCGTAGCGGGGTTAGAAACAATTAGCTCTGGCAATATTAAAATCGATGGTCTCGTTGTTAATGAATTGGAACCCGGTGAGCGTGACATTGCAATGGTGTTTCAAAATTATGCTCTTTATCCTCATATGACTGTATACAACAATATGGCCTATGGTTTACGTAATCAAGGAGTAAGCAATTCGGAAATAGAAAGTAGAGTTCAAGAAGCGGCCAGAATTTTAGAATTACAAGATCTTTTGCAACGAAAGCCGGCGGCATTATCTGGTGGGCAACGTCAAAGGGTAGCCATGGGTCGGGCAATTGTAAGAGAGCCAAAGGCGTTTTTATTTGATGAACCATTATCTAATCTGGATGCTAAATTAAGAGTACAGATGCGTCTTGAGATTAAAGAATTGCAGCGTCGTCTGGGAACCACCTCGATCTATGTCACTCATGACCAAGTAGAAGCAATGACTCTTGCAGATCGTCTTGTTGTTATGAACGCTGGATTGCCTGAGCAGATTGGTACTCCCATGGAGGTTTATGCGCGTCCAGCAACTTCATTTGTCGCAGGTTTTATAGGTTCACCAGCGATGAACTTTTTATCGGTTGAGAAGATTGAAGGAAAAGGTCTTAAATTGCCTGACGGATCGATTTTTAACCAGCTTGAACTGAATGATTCCATACCCCAGAAGAGTCTTTTTGGAATTCGACCGGAGCATATCGAAGTAGTCTCTGATCAAGAGGCACAATTATCTATTAAAGTTAGTGTAATTGAAAGTTTGGGTGCAGATAGTTTGCTTTACGGGAGAGTGGGAGATACAGGGGAACTTTTGACTATAAGAGTCTCCGGTGGTAGTGATCACTCTACTGGCGAGACTATTGGACTTAAAATTCCAGCGGAGAGTGTTCATTTGTTTGATCACACATCGGGATGTCGCTTAAATTGAGTGTTATCCAGTGGTTCTTTCTCCGCCTGCAATCGCATTTATAGTAAGCATTAATCGCAGGAGGAGACTTTCCTTTTCATGTTCTGGCAACGCCATCAGTTGATGTCTGAATTTCCGCAATAATCTTATTTGTTGAAGATGTAATTGTCGCAGAGCAGCAGATCTTTTCTCAAGCGTTCGAGTGAGTTTTGGACGGCGAATTTCGAGTGATCCACCCAGCACTTTATCAAGCATACTACGACAAAGTTTTAACTCTGCAATTACTTGGTTCATTAATCGTTCTCTTGATTGTTCATTCGGCCACAATTTAGAGTATTCAAGCATCAAATCGATATTTGCACTAGCTAGACTAGTATCGACATTCAAAAGAACATAACTCAAGAATGGGATTGAACGAAGCTTTAAGCACAAGTCTTCAAAAGCTTCGGCTTTATGATCTTTTAAACTTTTGAGTGCGCTACCAACTCCATACCAACCAGGTAGATAGAATCTTGATTGATTCCAAGCGAATACCCAAGGAATTGCTCTAAGATCGTCGAGGCTTTGGCGACCTTTCCGACGGGACGGTCTTGAACCAAATTGACAAAGCTCTATGGCATCAATAGGGGTTACATGGTTGAAAAACGGAATAAAATCAACATCATTCAATAAATTTTGGTATTTTTTTTGACTAACTTCTGCAAGGTATGCAAAAGTTTCTTGATAAGCTGGGTGTGATTGTCCCTTAGCATCTCTGAAGCTGGCGTAGGCTACGCCTGACATCGTAATTTCTAAATTTACAGTAGCCGTCAGTAAATTAGCATATTTCTGTGCTATTGTTTCGCCTTGTTCTGTCATTCTGAATTTACCCGCTAGACTTCCGTTTGGAAGTGCTTCCAGAAATCTATCCATGGGTCCGGCACCACGGCTAACGGTGCCCCCGCGACCATGAAAAAAGACTATACGAACTTTGCTTTTAGAACCCACAGCTAAGAGACTTTCTTGCGCGCGGTGTAAATTCCATTGACTTGCCAGGATTCCGCCATCTTTACAGCTATCTGAATAACCAATCATGACCTGTTGCTGAGGTGAGTCGTAACTTAAAGCTGACTGCTGGTATTTTAGACTACGTACTGTTACGGGATGTTCAAGAAAGTCTCCTAAAATTTGGGGGCTTTGCTTTAAGTCTTCAACCGTTTCAAATAGTGGAACAATGGGCAGACGACAAACTAAGCCATTGCCTTCATCAACAGCAAGTCCAGATTCTCTAGCTAGAAGATATACAGTCAGTAAATCAGATAGTGATCTTGTCATGCTGACAATCAGGCTACCCATGCAATCGGCTGTGGATTGTTCCATGAAAAGTCTGATTGCTCTGTAACAATTTAATACCTTATCAGCTTCGATACCAACCCGATTACTTGAATGCGTAAAAGGTCGTGGACTTTGTAGTTCTTCATTGAGCCACTGTAAGCGTTGAGCCTCTTTCATCTCTAGCCAGTTAAGCTCAATACCGGCACAATGGATTAATTGTTGCAATGCTTTTTCATGAAAAGCTGAATTTTGACGAATATCTAGCCCAGCCCCATGGAAGCCAAAGGTTTCCACCAAACGCAGAAGTTTGAAAAGATCTTCATTAGCTAATCTTGATGCACCTATTTTTAGCAGACTATTTTTCATTATGAGAAGATCAGAAACTAACTCGGCTGTCTTTATATATTGAAATTGACAGGACCCTTCGTTAGAAGGAAGCCTTGCAACAAGACTCAGCATCGCTTGCTTCCAAGGTTCATCACTTAAACTCTTTAAATTTACTTGGGACGCTTCAGGAAGCATTTCGAGATTGTAATTAATCATCTTTTGAAGGTCTTCAGGAACTGGATGGTAACGCCTTGTCAAAGTTAGTTTCTGAGCAGTTTGTCGAAATTCAGCGTTTAGAATACTTAAAGCAGTCTGGCGTAGCATTTGCAGAGTTTTCGCGGTGACTTCTGAGGTTACATATGGGTGTCCATCACGATCACCGCCAACCCAGTTCCCAAGTTGAAATCTTGGATAGCTGTCTGGATTTTGAGCTAAATCGGACGATACATTATTTTTCAGAAGTGCTTGTTTGAGACGGATATCAAGTTGATGAAGGGTTTCTGGAAATACGGTCTTAATGTAGTGAAGCATACCCTGAAGCTCTTGGAGAACCTCAGGCTTTTTCGACAAGATTTCTCCTGTTCGCCATAATCTTTCAAGACTAAGTAGAATTTCATCTCGAATCGCTTCTTTCTCCTGTGAAGACCAACGAGGACTTTTTATTTTTAGAAGTAGTAAGTAAAGTTCTCGATGATGAGTGAGGACTTGTGGTGGTTTGGCTTCTGTGGGATGCGCAGTCAGTACAGGTTCGAAATTGACCTTATGAAGTCCCTCACAAAGTTCCTGATGGCTCATACCTAGTTCAAGGCATTGTTGGATTCTGTGATTCCAGTAACCGGGAATTTTACCCTCAAGTCTTTGTTCTTCAAGTCTTCGAAAATGGTTTGCCGTATTCTCTTCAACCATATTAAGAAACTGAAAAAACATGGACAGGGCCTGAATAGATCTTTCATCAAGTTCCATACCATCGCTGATACGATCCTGTTCAACGTTTCTCAAAAATTCAGCAAGACTATGCTCTCCCAGTTCTATTAACACCTCTCTAAAACCTTGCAATAGAAATTTGAGATCTTCATCCACTTGTTGATACATGGATTCTATAGTTTGTAATTTATCAGAAAATGTCATTTTAATTCTCTAGAAAAAAGCAAGAGATGAATCGTGTTCTTTGAGCATGATTTCAAGTTTCTTGAGACAAGCATTCATTGCTCTATCATCATCAAAAAATAGTAAATATTCACCTGGTGATACTTCCAGTATTTGTTCATGCATCGACAGTTGATGAACTCGGTCAAGTAGACTCGTACTTTTCGTGTTAAGGACAAAGTGATAGGGGTGCTCATCAAGAAATTTATTTATTATTTTTTTCGTCATCCTTAATGCCTCCTGATAATTGGCGATATCATTTTATTCGCTGGGTCATTAGTGAGCAAGTGAAGCCATTGTTTGATTAAACTTTGAAACTATCATTGATTGCATCTAAAGCTTTTGGATTAGGTCTTAACTCTTTCTCAGACAAATATGCCAAGGCCGTATCTGGTAACTGCATCTGCTCGGCAAATGATGGGGTGTTTTGATCTAGGTAAATTAATCCAGTAAGGAATTTGTCTTGCTGAATGGCATCGTCTAAGGCTACCAGTGCCGCCATACGTTTTCTAGGGTCGTAATTTTCGCGTAACTTGGTTAGCACAATGCGTGACCCGTCGTGCAGGGTTACCTCTACATCTGTTCCTGGATCATAATCAACGGCTATATCTTCAGCCGGTGGTGTGAAATCAAGGTCGTGAACAGGATCAAGGTTGGCCCGTATGCTCTTCAAACTTTTTGTCGAGCCTTCATGATTGTTAAAAGTTACGCATGGAGAAAGAACGTCCAATATCGCCGTACCTTGATGGGCTGCAGCCGCTTGAATAAGAGGCGCTAATTGTTTTCTATCTCCGGAAAAACTACGAGCCACAAAGGTAGCCCCCATTGTAATTGCAAGTTGGCAAATATCAATTGGATCGTTTTGATTAATCTGACCTTTCTTTAGAACGGTACCTTTATCAGCCGTAGCGCTAAACTGACCCTTAGTTAATCCATAAACTCCATTGTTTTCAATTATGTAGGTTATATTAAGATTACGACGTACCATGTGACAGAAGTTTCCAAGTCCAATAGCCGAAGTATCGCCATCCCCCGACACTCCGATAGGTGTCATCAGATGATTGGCTGCATGTGCACCCGTAGCAATTGCTGCCATACGTCCGTGAACGGAGTTGATGCCAAAACTTTGACCCATAAAATAAGCCGGTGTTTTGGAAGAACATCCAATTCCACTTAATTTCATTACAGTACGCGGGTCAATACTACTCTCGTAAAAAGCCTTACGTATTGATGCGGAAATTGCATCATGACCACACCCTTGGCACATAGAGGAAGGAGCGCCTTGATAATCTTTCTCACTTAACTCTATTTTGTTAACTTTCTGATTCATTACACTTCTCCCAATCTATTATATTCTTCCATAACTCCGCCAGCGGTGATGGGTAATCCGTTGAAAACTCTGATAGAATTTATTTTGTGAGATAATTCTGGCCTCTCATCTCGAATGATGGAGAGCACTTGGCCGTCACGATTTTGCTCAACTAGGTAGACTTTTTCATGTCCTTCGATAAAAGCATATAATTCATCATGGAGTGGCAGCCCAAGTGGGATTATAATGTCTGCCTCAATGCCTTTTTTACTCAACCTCGAAACAGCTTCGCGAGTTGCCTCAACGCTCGAGCCCAACGCTATAAAACCGATTTTTTGATCTCCATTTCCTAAGACTACAGGAGGGGGAATTAATTCTCTGGCTGTTTCAAGTTTTTGACGAACTCTCAGTAGAGTATCACGATATTCGTCTTCATGCTCACTACGCCTTCCAAGGCTATTTTGTAGTGCCCCCGAAGTAAAGTAAGCTGCATCTCGATGCATATTTCCAGGTATTGTTCGAGCAGCTACTCCATCTCCATCTTCATCCATAAATCTTGCAAATTTTTCGCCTCGTGCTTTTAGATCTTCTTCGCTCAATACCTCTCCTCTATCCAATGGAGCACCACTGTCTTCAAGAGGCTCACTTATCCATAGGTTCATACCTAGGTCGAGGTCAGAGGCGAAAAAGACCGTTGTTTGTAGACGCTCAGACAGATCAAAACTAAATCTTGATAACTCAAAGTTTGTTCTCATGTCATAGGGAATTAAAACTGGGTGTTTTGTATCTCCATGAGAACATGTGTACATGCTGAGTAAATCAGATTGCTGGGTTCTTGTTGGAAGACCAGTTGACGGACCACCTCTTTGAATTATAAAGATATTGCACGGAACCTCTCCAAAATAACTAAGACCTACCATTTCATTCATCAATGATAAACCTGGACCGCTAGTACATGTCATTGAGCGAGCACCAGCCCAATTGGCACCAAGCACCATACCAGCTGCAGCAATTTCATCCTCTGCTTGGATGACGGCGTAGGTTTTTTTTCCATCTTTCTCTGGTCGTAATTTAGGTAAATATTGTTCGATCGATTCGGCAAGTGAGGAGGATGGGGTTATGGGATACCAAGACACTACACTCACACCACCAAAAATACATCCAAGAGCGGCGGCAGTATTACCTTCAAGAATGATTTTATTTTTATTACCTCCATCAATTTCTTCTAGTGTACCTAAGTCATGAGATATATTTTGTTCTAGAATAGATTCATAACCGACTTTAATACATCGTAAATTACTTTCAATAACTTCTGGTTTGTTACCAAAAGTTGCTTTCAGTACGTATTCGATTGAGTTCATTGAAACGTTAAAAAGACCTGCAACCGCACCTACATAAACCATATTTCGCATTTTCTTTCGCAGTACACCAGCTTTAACATTATCTTTCACTAGTTGCTCTGCGGGAACACCAACGTACTGAACTCCTTCCACCAGTAATGAATCATCCAGTTCTTTGGTACTATCGTAGACGACCATTCCACCTTTGCGGACTCGGGTTACATCTTCGGTTTCTGTGGCCGGGTT
Organism: bacterium; assembly: GCA_036339875.1. GTDB lineage: Bacteria > Muiribacteriota > UBA6191 > UBA6191 > UBA6191 > JAYZAC01. The sequence goes on from JAYZAC010000122.1 coordinate 23,569, forward strand.
AAATATTACCATTACATCTATAACATCTTTGCGAGCCATAAAGCCTTCCGCATTCGCTCGTATTTGATACCAGGTAGGAAGTCCTTGTATGTTTGAGGGGAACATATTCTTACTAGAACAGGGGATTCCCATGTGAAAGATTGATTTGAAAAGAATATTGTTTGATGATGCACTACCGGAGCCATTGGCTGTAGCAACGCAGATATTGATATCATTTATTGGCATAAAAATTCCCTAATACATGGCAGATTCAGAAAATTCGAAATATAGCCATTTTTCGCTATAATCACAAGAGATTCCCAACTTTAGTAATGCTTACATTGATTCGGGATGCAAATAAATCCACCAACCTGTTTTACGGAGCGTATGTTCAACTCTTGTTTGCATTTCATAATTTGAGCAAGAAGCACAATCTTCAGCAATCAGCCAATTTCCCTTATGGCCATCCCACAAACTTACGTTTTTAGTAGCATCCATGCTTAAGGCTTGATTTCTCAATCTTTGATATGCCGTTGAATGCCAGATTTCATTAAAACTATTTTCCTTTAAGTCGCCGACAATTCTGTCATGAAAGCAATAGCTTAATCTCCCGTCTACAAAGTTTCGTAATACAAAGTAACCAGCATAACAACGCTTTCGAATTCGAGATCCTTTGGAATTTTTTAATATCGTATTTGTGGGGTTATTTAATCGTTTTTCAAGGTCTATACTTTCGGGAAGAGTAGTAGGTTTTGCAGACTTTTTCCATACCCCAGATTTAATCTCAGGGGAGTCTCTAACCAAACGTTCATCCTTACGCTCTAATTGCCAATTAATATTGGCTTCCACCAGCATTTGACCCTGCATATTATTATTTAATAAATTTTCAATAGTTTGTTTAATCCATACTAATTCTTCATAATTAGGTAGTTGTTCATGCAATTCACTACAAACCGGTTGCATTAATTGAAATCGTAATTCGTCGACTCCAAGATCTCTAGCTTGAATAATCATCTTCTCGATTTGAGTGTAGTTTTGCTTGCAGAGGGCGTGGATAACTATGACGCGAGTATGTGCCTGAATTTTATTCTTAATCTCGATAAATCGCTTCAAATTCTTTTTAACGCGCTCAAATTGTCCCTTAGTTGCACCTGGGTGTAAGGTAATCCAAGTTTCTTCATCTGCTGCATGAATACTCCAATAGAATTTGACTAAGCCTGCTCGTAAAAGTTTTACAGATTGATCTTCGTTAACAACTAGACCGTTCGTGAATAAATATGGATTCATTTCACTCGAACTTAAGCCTTGCACAATAGAAGAGGCATTTTTATGTAGAATGGGTTCGCCTCCACCAATCAGAAGAACCTCGTCTGCTCCTCCTGATCTAGTTAAATCTTCCTGTAAGTTTTTGTAAATTTGAAAATTTAAATCTAAGGTTTGCCAACCGGAATGGGCCCATACTCTCTCCTTTATAAGAGGACTGTGGTAACCGCAGAAGGAACACTTCGTATTACACCGTGAAGTGAGGTCTAAGTGAACTGTCATAGGTGCAATGAGAGATTTACGCCACAAGATGCTCGCAATTCGAACAAAATAGTTCCAAGGCTTTTCATAGCTTGCGGTTTCCGATGGCCACTTTTTAACAGATTGATCTAGTTGATTTAATAATTCTACTAATACTGAATCTAGGAACTTTCCAGTTCCATTTAACTGGAAGCGTTCCATGAATCCATTCAGCATATTTCCTTCTGGTTCGTTAGCAATATAGCTATTAGCATTATGTAGATGTACGCCCGGGCTAGGCTTATTATTTTTTACGATATCGATTGGTTTTGGTTTGATATCCTTGGAATCTTCAATCCAACAAAAATAATTCTGAGGAATTTCTCGATTAAATATTCGAACGGAATTTGTGGGCTCTTCGTTCGATTTATGGCTCGGAAATGTAAGTGCTTTTTGAATGAATTGCCATTCTTCGAAATAAGCGATCTCCAAAATGATTCTTTTATCCGAGGACAAATTTCTCCAATCTAAATTGATTAGTTTTGAGACTTGTAGTCCATCGAATTTTGGATTAGAAATGGAAGGTAAATCATATAAATTACGAATGGTATCGCTATTCTCATCGAATGGAAATAAGGCTGGAGTGAAGCATAAATCTTTTTTGAGTTTTGTTCTTAGACCATTTCGATAGACTTGTAAATTTCTAGTCAAAGGAATCCTTAAAGTCTGCTTTTGATTAGAGAGTTTAATCATATCGATCTGTTCTGACTTCTCCCTTTGTAGGTTATAGGTTATGCCGCCTAAATCAAGCTTTGAATCGTCATTTTCAAAGAACCTTATTCGTATATTTGTTTCAGGCTGTCTACAAAAAAGTTGTAGCGAGGAACGACTGAGCTGAGGAAATTTTACAAAATTATTTTGACAATTCCAGAGTATCCAAATCAAATCAGAGTCAAGGTGAATAATAGGAGTGGGATTATGAAATCGGCAATAATGTAAATAGTTAAGATATCGACTAAAAATTGAATCTAATGGTTCAATCGAGAAGGAAATATCGGTAAAAGGTTGCAAGAAATTCCAACGATGAATTGTTCGAATTGATTCGTTTTTTTCGAGATATCTACTGAGCCAATCCTGTTGACTACTAAGTGATAGTAAGTCTCGTTGACGAGAATCTAAATCTCGAACTAACTTATGGTTTAGAGCATCCAATGACATTCGCTAAAGCGGTTTGTTAGAACTCTTGTAACGATGATAATAAGTGCTGAATATATGATAACCAAGAAGAAAAATTGTCAAAGGTAAGCGAATCACGACTACTTTGAAAAATTGTTTGATTTGATGCCAAATAACATACAAGGTCTGATTTTCGTAGCGGCCTAATCGTGTTTCGAGATCCTGAATGTAGACTTCTTTTGCATGAAGTTTCTTTTCGAACACACTATTACTCGGTTGTTGAAGTTCTAAGCTGTTTTTTGTATTTTCTAGCCCATTCGTTTGTGAAGATTCTTTATAGGATGCTTCACTCCATGCTTTGATTTCTTCTCTGTAGGTAGCTTGTAATGACTCTAGCTGTGATTCATAATTTTTTTTAGTTTCATTAATTTGATTGATGAAAAAGTTCTTGGTATCACAAAATTCAACGGCCGCTTTATTGGGTTTAACTTGCCACCAATCATGATCAACAAATTTTTTCCATTTGGTCTTGGAACGCGCAGTAATCTCATATACGGGAATCGTTGTATGAATTGAATCTGGTAATTTGTCCATCCACAGGATGCCATCACATATATTCAATATAATACTCTCAGAAATATTGGACTGTTCGAAACCATAGACTACAAGTCTATGTTTATCGGTGTTAAGCCAATGAAGATGTGTTAAGCCAAAATCTTGAGGCGTAAGGATTATCAAATCGTTATTTTCTTCACAAAATTCAGTTGCAGATTTTTTTATTCTATATTGATCAAATTTGGAATAATCGATTTCTGTATCGCCCGCTATGTGAAGTTTATGTTTCGCAATTATTGAGTCAAATAGGGCATTTATCCATTTCAAGAGTTTCTTGTTTGAACCATCTTGAGGTAAAAAAATAAGAAAGCGATATTTAGGTTTTGTTTGAAACTGACTCATATTGCAATTCTAACAGTAGCAGTGTTACTCCGAAACTATGTTTTTGGGTAGTTGGAACTTATTTTTAGTAATTAGTAGGGCCATTGAATTAGTCAGCGAATATATCACCATTGTATTCATTATCGATATAATCATGGTATTCAGAGTCACCACCACCCAATGCTAATTCTACTCCGAAGTCAGTTGCGTTACTACTGGCCCTTTTAGCATATTGTTCATCCACTAACCCTGCTTTCACTAGGTCAATAAGGTGCTGTGAGAATGTTTGGGTACCATATTGATTACGACCCTCCGCAATATATTTTTTAATCAGGTCTGTTTTCGAGTCGTCTAGAATACAGTCTTTGATCGTCTTGGTATTGAGCATTATCTCTATTGCGGCGATTCGGGCGTCCATATTTTTCCGTGGAACCAATCTTTGAGAAACGATCGCATTCAAATTATCGGCGATTCGAATACGGGCTATATCTTGCTCCTCAGGGGGGAAAACTGCAATTAATCGGGCTATAGTCTTTGGAGCATCGGGAGTGTGCGCGGTTGACATTACTAAATGACCAGTCTCCGCTGCTTTTAATGCCGTATCAATCGTTTCAGCATCTCGCATTTCACCAATTAGAATTACATCCGGATCTTGTCGAAGAGCCGCACGTAATCCATTGTTAAATGAACCTGTGTCATTTCCGACTTCACGTTGAGTAATTGAACACTTATTATCTCGATAGAGAAACTCTATTGGATCCTCTAGTGTGATGATGTGACGATTGTGTTTTTCATTCATTTCTTGAATTAAAGCAGCTAATGTAGATGATTTACCTGATCCGGTGACACCAGTAACGAGAGTTAAACCTCTTTCATGATCAGCCAGAGTTTTAACAACAGGGGGTAACAGTAATGAATCAATTGTTGGAATACCGAACGCAATAACTCTCATTACTATTGCGAAGGATCCGCGTTGTCGAAAAATACTTACCCTGAAACGGCCAACTTTTGGTATTCCATAAGAGCAGTCATATTCCTTCAGACTTCTCATTCTTTCCCTGACTTCAGGGTCTGCTATCATTTTAGCTGCAACCGCTTGAACCTGTTGCGGTGTTAAACGATCCTTGGAGAGAGGCTGTAATACGCCATTGATTCTGGCACGAATGACGTCACCAGTCTTGATATGTAAATCAGATGCGCCTCTTTTGACTGCATCTACTATCAAATTCATCATAATATGCGCTCCCCTGGACCTATTTTACCGAAGTTTCCTCAGATTCTAACTAAGTTGTAATTTAATGTAATTCTCGTAGTAAACTTAAGATCCTAGATTTTTGTTCCAATCTTTCTGTACATTCCTCAATCTTGGTAGAATTTCCGAATTGGTGTTTGAATTCAGCGATCATCTCACGAGCATGTTCAAAGTCTCCGCGACTTTCTAACACTCTGGCGTGCTCGACTAGACTGATCACACAAGATGGGTTTAACGAACGGGATTTGGTTAATGCTTGTTCCGCCTGTTCATAATCTCGGCGTTTGAGATATGACTGGGCCAATTCTAGGTAAGAGCGGGCATGCTCAAAATCGTTAAGAGGTTTAATTTCGGGATCAAGCCCTACAGTTTTCTCCGTCTCTAATCTTGCGCCACATTGACTACAGAATTTGCTTTGTTCAACACTCTTGAAGCCACAGGATTGACAATGAACGGGATTCCTTGAGGCAATAACTGAAGCTTTTTGAAATATCTGATCAAAATGTTTAAATCCTTTACGAACCTCTCTGAAAACAACATTATGAGCATGATCTTTAGAGTAAACCAATTCTACAACGTGGTGACGACTATCATCAATCTCATCTCCAACAGAGTCGAAAGTTTGGACCTCAAAGTCTGTTAATAATTCCTCATACTGTGCTTGAGTATCTTGAATCCAATCAGGATCGTATGTGTCAGAATTTACTTGAAGTAAACGGCCATGGAAATCCACTAACTTATGTAAAATTTGAGCATCGATTGAGTCTGCTACTGGTCTATTGTGAGTATCATATGCTGTTACGGTACCTTTATTGTTTGAGATCTCGTTTAATTGATTTCTCAATGTTTGAATTTCTTGCATTAAGGCATCGTCACTATTTGGGGTCTGCTCCAATTCTGAGCGCATTACACGAATTTGATCTGTTAACTGCGTGTTTTCAGCAATTTTAGATTCTAGTTGTGAATTGAGTTCTGAGACTTTGGAATCTAACTCACTGTGACTGGTTGATTCCTGATCTTGAAGTTGGTTTTTCTCTAATACAGTAATCTGGTTTGTTAGTTGATTTAAGTGCTCATTGTACTTTTGTTGGGTAGAGCGAAGTTGTTTATTCTTGTCAATCAAGCGTTGTTCTAAATCAGAAATCTCTGATTCCAGTTCTTGTATTTTCTGCTCATGAGCTGGATCAATCTCTCCATTTCTCATGGTATTTAGCTGCTTTTCGAGAGCAATAATGATTTTGTCTTTTTCTTGAATAACTTTTCCGCTGTCAGAATTACTCTGCTTCTTAAGTTGCAGATGCAGCAAATTGATTGTGCTTCTCTGATTTTCTAATTGCTTGACTATATTCCGATAAATATCAGAATTTAACTCTTCGAATTTAGGTGTAACTAGACCAGTCTGTAGCTCCATTCGGGGTCCATTCCTTCCTGCAGCCAATGCTGCACGCGTTCAAACATAGTTTCAGAATCTAATTTTAACTCTTTACAAAGATTGCTTACTGTTCCATGGGTTACAAATTCATCTGGTATGCCTAAGGTCAACTGTTTCACCGGATAATCTAATTTTAGTAAATTGATTTCTTCCGCTATAGCACTTCCAAAGCCTCCCTGAACACATCCATCTTCCATAGTAACCAGTCTAAATTTATTCATTGGCAACTGAAAGTCAAGCATTTGTATATCAATTGGTTTGACGAATCTCGCGTCCACTATAGTAACGTCTAACTTTAGATCCCTTTTAATCTTTTCTGCAACCTGTTTAGCTTCATACAGCATTCGTCCAATCGATATTATTAGTAAATCGCTACCCTGATGAATCAAGCGAGACTGGCCAATTTCTATGGTTTCAGATATGCCTTGGTAATCAAGCCCGAGACCAGAACCTCTCGGATATCTAATAGCAGATGGACCTTGATCATGTTGGTGCATTGTATTAAGCATTTTTACGAACTCACATTCATCGGACGGTGCCATGACTGTAACTCTTGGAATACATCGTAAATAAGCCATATCGAAAACGCCATGATGAGTAGGCCCATCTGCTCCAACTAACCCGGATCGATCCATACAGAAGCGAACAGGGAGATTCTGCAGACATACATCATGAATTATCTGATCAAATGCTCTCTGTAAAAAAGTAGAATAAATTGCTACAAAAGGCCTCAGACCCCGACTCGCTAGACCGGCACCCATTGTTACAGCATGTTGTTCCGCCATGGCAACATCAAAAAATCTGTTTGGAATTGAATCTCTAAACTTTGAAAGCCCGGTTCCGTCTGGCATTGCCGCAGTAATTGTATGGACCTTATTATCTGCTTTAGCTAGTTCAGTTAAGTGTTCTCCCAGTATGTTGCTGTACGAAGGTGAGGAGGACGAAGGCTTTATGAAATTACCGTTACAAGGGTCGTAAGGACCACCGCCATGCCATTTTGCTCCTGCTGTAGAAATATCCTCGGCCGGTTGAAAGCCTTTTCCCTTTGTTGTTCGACAATGAATAATTACTGGGCGATCAAGCTCTTTAGCCTCAAGAAATACATCGATCAAACTGGACATATCATGACCATCTACCGGTCCCATATATCGAATTCCTAATTCTTCGAAAATAACTCCAGGAGTCATCAAGTACTTAAAGCTATTTTTCATTTTCGACATTAATTGATAAAGGTGATCTCCATAAACGGGGATGTCTTTAACTAGATGCTTTAAATATTCTTTTGAGCTTCGAAGGTGTGGCTCGTCTCTCACTCTGTCAAAATAACGCGAAAAACCGCCTACATTAGGTGCGATTGACATCCCGTTATCATTAAGAATTATAATCATCCTTGTTTTACAATGTCCCAAGTGATTCATTGCTTCAAAAGCCATTCCTTCGGTGAATGCTCCATCCCCGATGAGCGCAATCACATGATGTTTTTCATTTAGATGGTCTCGGGCCAGAGCGCGACCAAATGCCGCTGATAACGAGGTACCCCCGTGACCCATTGTGAAGTGATCAAATACTGATTCATCACTATGAGAAAATCCCGATAATCCTTTGTATTGACGAAGAGATTCAAATCCATTTTGTCTCCCAGTAAGCATTTTGTGAACATATGCCTGATGACCTACATCGAAAATCAATTCATCTTTAGGAAAATCAAAGATCCGGTGGAGAGCTGTCGTTATCTCGACTACCCCAAGATTAGGTGCGAGATGACCGCCTGTTTTAGACAATTTATGAATAAGAAAATCACGTATTTCTTCATTTAATGATGCTAACTTAGACTCTGGAATGCTTTTAACATCCTGTGTACACTTAATTTTATCGAGTAAGGGGCGAATCACTGCGACTTCATTCACTTTTTCAATTAAATCCACAGTCTCCAATTCAGGTTGGTCTATATGGACAGTTTGATCGTCACGATCCGATGTTTCTTCTTCTATATTTTTCTGAAGTGCAATTTGTTCCATGCTAGATTACTCATTGTTTCATCACTAAGCACGTTGCTAGTGCTGCGATACCCTCTCCTCGACCAGTGAAACCCAGTTTCTCCGTAGTGGTAGCTTTTACCTGAATTTGTTCTGCAGCTATGCCTAAGCATTCAGCAATGCAGTCGGACATCTTATCACGATATGGAGCTATTTTAGGCTTTTCGCAGACGATAGTACTATCGATGTTACAAATTGACCAACCATTCTTATCTAATTCATCACGAACTTTCTTTAAAATAATTCTGCTGTCTATGTTTAACGTCTCCTCAATACCGGGAGGAAAGTGATGTCCAATATCTTGTTGTCCAATAGCTCCTAAAATCGCATCAGCAATGGCATGTAAAAGTACGTCTCCGTCAGAATGTCCCTTGAGGCCAAATGGATGTTCCACCACTATTCCACCTAGTTTTAGGCTTTTATTTTCGCAAAAAGGATGAACATCAAAACCTTGACCAACTCGAATTTTCAATGAGTACTCCTCGACGCTCCCGCGATATATTGCCTACATAATTTTCGTGAAAGACGATCAACCTCCAGAACATCCATGACTGTTGGTTCTTTAATGACTTTGTGTTTTTCCAGGCACCATTCAATAGTTCTCGGAATCCCAGAAAAATTTATTTTACCTTCTAAAAAAGCTTCCACAGCGACCTCATTTGATGCATTCAAGACGGCAGGATAACTATGTCCGTTTCTTGAAGCCTCATATGCCAATTTTAAGCAGGGAAATCGCTTGATATCTGGTGCCTCAAAACTGAGTTGACCAATTTTTACGAGATCAAGGCTGGGTAGTGATTCTAATGGCATTCTTTGAGGATGTGTAAGGGCATAATGGATTGGAATTGTCATATCAGGCCAGCCAAGTTGAGCAAGAACGGAGGAGTCCTCGAACTCGACCATGGAGTGTATTATACTCTGTGGATGCACAACGACATCTATCGCATTTACTTCACAATTAAATAGCCATCTAGCCTCGATGACCTCCAAGCCTTTGTTCATTAATGTACTAGAGTCTATTGTTATTTTTGCACCCATTTCCCAATTTGGATGTTTCAACGCTTCCTCTACAGTAGCCTCGTTCATTTCGTGGAGAGTACTGTTAAGAAAACGGCCTCCAGATGCTGTTAATATAAGTTTTTTAAAGCTCTGGTGTTTGGATTGCAGACATTGAAATATCGCTGAATGTTCAGAATCTACAGGTATGATTTCAGCACCAGGATTGTCATTAACTAAGCCTTTAACTAGATGACCGGCACTCACAAGCGTTTCTTTATTAGCGAGAGCGACCTTTAATCCAGCCTGAAGAGACGAAAATACAGGCATAAGACCAACGTTGCCGACCATACCAGCTACAACTATATCAGCATCACAATTACGTAGATAGCTAAGTAAATCATTTAAGCCTGAGTATAGACTGACATTATGAAGTGCAAATTCAGATTCACTTCCAGTTGCAATATTTTCGTCCATGAGATGTACAAAATCTGGCTGGAATTCTAGACTATCTCGAAGTAATTGCTTAGTGCTTTTATTCGCCGTTATTGCACTTATTTTGAATCGTTCGGGGTAACTGCGAGCCAAGGCAAGAGTACTTTGTCCTATAGAACCTGTCGCACCTAATACGACTAATTTTTTGGGTTGAATTTCGTTATTCATAGGCTGTGCGGCTATTCAGAAAATATACAATCTCGCTGAATATGTATTTTAACAGTGTATTAGAAACAGTATAGGTGCAGATCCGTTTCAAATAAAGGTAAATTTGTCACATTCTAAATCTCTGTACAGAGTGTGGTTTCAAATACTGAATGGCCTAGTTCCAAAAGTTTAGGAAGCGTTTTTTTTGCTAAATCTCGAGTTTTAAATAACGCAAAGAATGTTGAACCGCTACCGCTCATACCACAGTAGAAACTTCTTTTTGTTAAAAATCGCCTCAATTCAGAGAAAATCAAAGCTAGTTTTGGATTAGCCTGGCATGCGGCCCTTTCTAAATCATTGTGTAAAATATCATGAAGTTTACTGTCACTGGATTTTAGATATTTTAATATCATATCTGGCTGATATTCCCAATTTGATTTTGGTAGTCCATCAAAAATACTAAAAATCAAACCTGTGTCACTATGTATATGGGGCGTAATTAGGAGTGCGGGAATTTCAAGATTTTGTGATAGAGGTTCAAGAATTTCTCCATGACCACTTACTAAACAAGCTTTACTTTGTAGAAAAAAAGGTATATCGGCACCCAAATTACGAGCTATCTCCATAAGTCGGTTTGATTGTTTTCCGAAAGTTTTTAGGTATATGCCTGCATTACTAGAGCCTCCCCCTAGGCCCGCTCCCATGGGAATTTTCTTCTCAATCTTGATAAGATGATTTCCTATATCGACTTGATTACTTAAAAGTGCTAAATGTGCTTTGTAGACTAAATTGTCTTCTTTATTTATCTCACAGCCGCGAACATATATATCAGTAAACTGATTTGATGATACGTGAATTTCATCCTTCAATTCGCCTACAGCATAAAAGAACAGTGATTGAATAGGGTGATATCCAAGCTCATCCAGAGGATGAACTTTCAATCCTACATTAATTTTCGGGTAGCAAGTCAACTTCATGATTTGAAGAGTTCGTATAATAAAAAAGCCCATCGGCTAATCCGATGGGCTCCAGATGATTTTTACGTTACTGTATGCACATGCAATCTTGCAATTTTTTCATGCTATCTTCCGTACTCAAGTGGCAAGACGCTTCGATCTCGCCCACTAAAAGCTGCTCTGTTTTTTCGAACAACAGTTTATCCTTGAGGCCAAGTTCTCGACTATCACCTTTTTGATACAAAGCTTTGTATACTTTCGCCACTTCAAGAATATCACCTCTGGCAATTCTTTCAGAATATTCTTTGTGGACGCGATGGAAATTGGACTTAGGATCCGGGACCAACGTATCATTTCCCTTGAGATAGTCCAGCGTTTGGTTAATCGTAGCCTCATTAACCGGCAATCGGATTCCACTATCCTTGATCTTGTCCACTGGTATCATAACCCGGTCCAATTCATTGACCTTAAAATCAAAGATGTAATACCAGGTGGGTGTACCCAAAATTAGCATCTTTTGAACTTCACGCAATACCCCTTTACCGTGAGTCGGATGCACAATCACAGTCCCTACTTCTAACATGACTTTCCCCCATTGATTTGTCGTTGTGTGAAAATGAATATATTTGCTTGTAATTGATAAATTAATGTTATGGGTTGGGAGTATAGGAAGGTGCGGGGGGTGTGTCAATTTGCATAAGATAAATTTCTATGATTTTAATAGTTTTTTGTATGGCTTTGCTTAAATTTGAGATTTTTATTCTTGACGCTAATTCAAAATGAGGGCTTTTTATGTATGTAATGCTACAAATATGATTAGTTTTCTAGTGACACGTTGAAGGATCGTAAACGCATACTCTTTAAAGAGTGGGCTCTATGTGCTATAAATTCGTCGATGTATTTTTTAGTAGGCTCTTCATTACCCTCCCTGAAACTCCTTTGGTTTGTATGCTTAATAATTTTCACCGTTGATATTCACACTAGGGAAGTTGAGGTTTACCTCGGTGAAGAAGTTATCGCTGCTAGGAAGGCCTGGAGCGTTTCTGATTCCGCATCAAGTACAGTCGAGATTGATCAAGTCCGTGAAATGAAGCAGTATTTGACTAAGCTGGACAACAAGTTCCAAAAGGCAGGCGGCTATGATTTACTCGGTAAAGCAGCCTTCATTCGATGGGCTTGGTTGTCGTCGAAAGACAAATCGTGGATCATGCAAATCCCATTCTTGCCTAAGGCTCGTAAAAATATTTTAGATTCCCTCTTGAAAGCAAACTGGCAGAAGAAAGCTGATGGAGTATTCGAAAATAGGACTTTGCTAATTTTGGTCAAAGATTCGAAAGTTCTACTAGGAAGTAACTTGGATTTAGATAAGTTAGTTAAGGAGTCCAGTTATTGGAGTATTCCTGCATGTGACTGGTTTCAGATTAGAGCCTTCAAACCACTGTTTGATGAATTAGCTCTTAGACAGCCTCGTCTTGATGCCCTGTTATCATACGTAAACGAAATACATTTATCATGGGTTAAGGGAGACCTAGTAGCAGATTTTCAGTTGACCGATAGTGAACGAGCTACAACTTTGGTCATATCTGCGAATACTGGCCTCCAATTCGTTAAAAATCTTATAATTGCTGAAGACTCTTATAAATTAGAGGGCTGGCAACTATTGGATTTTATTTCCTTCAGTCAGCAATCTGTAAATTCAAAAGCAATCGAATTTATGTTTGAACGTTTAATGTTCCAATCTTATGGCAAGGTATTCCAAGTTAAGTATGTCGGAGTAGGTGATTTTGGACAATTTTTAACTAACGCACTACCTAAAAAAATTTTTACGTTGTTATTGGCTCTATTGCCCCAATATTCGCAACATCGTGACCAGCTTAGTAAACTTGTTGGTGCTGGTGGATCAAACCGGTCTCGATTTTCGCCTGCAAATGGAGTAAAAAAAGATCCTTGTGAATCCCAAATGAAAATGATTAAGCAAGCTGTAGAGTTCTATAATTTAGATCATTTGAAGCAAGGAAAATATGAACTAATTAAGTCTAAGTTATTTGAAGAAGGCTATTTACCAGAAGATCTTAGCTGTGAAGGTAAGTTAGTTAAGAATGAGAAATTGTTTACCCAAGAAGCTAATGGATCCATCGTTCGACACAAGTAATCTACGTAGAGCTATATAGGGTTTAGCCGGTACTAAAAATCAGGCTCACTTAGTAGAAAATTAAAAAGTCTAAATGTTTATTGACACTACCTGTACTCGGTGATAGTATGCCCAGTCTGTTTTATTTTTGGATTATAGAGGTGGGCGATGCGAAAGCAAATCATTTTGGCATGCACCGAGACTGGTGACCGGAATTATTCTACTACGAAGAATAAGCGAAATACCCCGGAAAGAATTGAGTTGAAAAAGTATTCTCCACGATTGCGACGTCACACTCTGCATCGTGAGGTAAAGTAGGGTTTAGGGCGGTAGCTCCAATTGGTTAGAGCGACGGATTCCAAATCCGTAGGTTGAGTGTTCGAATCACTCTCGCCCTGTTTTGGAATAATTATGAGTAAAGTATACAGCTTTTTAGAGGAAGTAGTCAGAGAGGTACATCCCACTCGAGGTCGAGTGGTATGGCCGACTCAAGAAAAAGTGATCAAGTCAACTTGGGTTGTCATAATCATGAGTTTGCTTTCTGGTCTATTTTTATGGGCTGCGGATTTTAGTTTTGGCGAGGTTGTTAGTTCAATCTTGTTTGATGGTTAGTAGGAGAGGATCCTTGATGTCAATGGTTACCCCAGAGGGAGAATGGTATTTAGTCCAGACAAGTTCTAGCGCTGAAAACAAAGTAAAGATCAATTTAGAACAGCGCGTGAAAGTGATGGGTATGACCGGAGAAGTATTCGAAGTACTCGTTCCAGAGCAAGAGGTGGAGGCTGAGACTCCTAAGGGCAAAAAGAAGTTGGTTAAGAAACAGATTTACCCAGGGTATGTATTGGTAAGAATGTTGCTTAATGATCGTAGCTGGGCGATGGTTCGCAACACTCCGGGTGTAACCGGTTTCGTAGGGCAGGCAAAACATCCCACGCCCCTATCTGAGAAGGAAGTTGAGGCGGTACTTCACCAGATGGGAGTCGGTAATGTCGCCCCTGTAACTTACACAGCGTTTAAGATAGGGCAGAGCGTCAGAATCATGGATGGTCCTTTTTCGGATTTTATTGGAAATATTGAAGAAGTTAATATGGAGAAAAAGAAGCTCCGAGTAATGGTCCACATTTTTGGTAGAGAAACTCCGGTGGAGTTAGGATTCGCTGAAGTGGAAGAGGTGTAAACTCGCAACTGTTAGGGTTTATTCGCAATCGAGGTAGGTATGGCTAAGGAAATTATTGGACAAATAAAGCTACAAGTCGCTGGTGGTCAAGCTAATCCAGCACCACCTGTAGGGCCAGCATTGGGTGCCAAAGGTGTAAACATAATGCAGTTCTGCCAGCAGTTCAATGAGCAGACCAAAGATATGCAGGGAACAAAAGTACCCGTGGTAATTACAGTGTATAACGATCGTACATTCAGCTTTATCGTTAAGTCACCACCAGCACCGGTTTTGTTGCTCAAAGCAGTCAAATTAGCTAAAGGATCACCTAACTCCATTGAAACAAAAGTAGGTAAAGTCTCTGTTGAGCAGTTAGAAGAAATAGCAAAAGTAAAAATGAATGACTTAAATGCCAATACTCTTGAGTCAGCAGTTTCGATGATAGCAGGTACTGCCCGAAGCATGGGAATTGAAGTAGAGAGTAATTAGGAGTAAGAAATGGCATATAGATCAAAAGCATATAGAGAAGCTAGCCAAAAAGTAGAAGCCGATAAACGTATCTCTCTGAGAGAAGCCGTAGATAAAGTCAAGGCAATATCTTTCGCCAAATTTGATGAAACAATCAATGTTGATATTTCTCTAGGGGTTGATCCTAGACATGCGGATCAAATGGTACGAGGAACAGTTGTGTTGCCACATGGTACCGGCAAGTCAGTTCGCGTCGTTGCAATTGTAGCTGCGGACAAAGAGGCAGAAGCACAGGAAGCGGGTGCTGAATTTGTTGGCTCTGAGGAAATAGTTCAGAAAATCCAGTCGGGTTGGTTGGATTTTGATACGGTAGTAACCACACCGGATATGATGCGTCACGTTGGTAAGCTGGGGAAGGTTCTGGGGCCTAGGGGAATGATGCCAAACCCAAAGGTAGGAACAGTAACTTCCAACATCACCCATGCTATCAAGGAAATCAAAGCTGGTCGTCTAGAGTATAAGGTCGACAAGTACGGTTTGATTCACCTTCCAATTGGAAAGCGTTCATTTAAGGAAGCTCAATTATTTGAAAATTTGGCGACTGTTATGGATGCTCTTATGAAGGCCAAGCCTGCATCTGCCAAAGGAAACTACCTTAAAAGTGTAAGCCTTTCACCAACAATGGGTCCTTCAGTTAAAATAGACCCGAGTTGTGTAAAAGGTGAAATTGACATGGTTCGAGGGACCTTGTTGTCTTAAGGAGATTTGTCATGCCTACTGCAGAAAAACAACAGCAGATTCAAGAGTTTAAGGAGCTCTACGACTCTACACAATTGATGGTAGTTGTGGAGAATCGTGGGTTGGATGCGGAGCAGACGGTAACATTGCGTCGGAAGGTTTTTGAAACCGGTGGAAAGTTACGTGTGTTCAAAAATACATTAGCTATTAAGGCTCTTGGAGAAGATTTAGGTGAGGAATTGAAAAGTAATCTTGTAGGACCCAATGCTTATTTGTTCGGTGGTGAGAATTTCATTGACGATCTAAAGAGTGTTGTGGATTTCGGCAAGGAAAACAAAGAAAAATTTTCAGTAAAATGCGGGACTCTCGATGGAGAGTATCTTGATAATGATCGGTTGAAAGTACTGAGTACATTGCCAGGAAAAGATCAGTTAAGAGCTCAATTGCTTGGAACTTTGATTGCACCTGTCAGAGGATTAGTTACAGCGCTATCCGGTAATATTGGAAATTTTGTGAATGTTTTAAGCAACATTAAAGATGAAAAAGAAAAGCAATCTGAGTAAGGAAGGGTAAATATGGATCAAGCACAATTGATTGAAACCATTGAAAAAATGACTGTTTTAGAGCTTTCCGAGTTGGTAAAGGCTCTAGAAGACAAATTCGGTGTATCAGCTGCAGCTCCTGTAGCAGTAGCGGCAGCGCCGGCTGCTGGTGCGGCTGCTGGTGAAGCTGCTGCCGAGCAAACTGAATTCGACGTAGTTCTTAAGGACGCTGGTGCTTCTAAAATTAAGATCATCAAGATCGTTCGTGAGGCTACAGGTCTTGGCTTGAAAGATGCTAAGGCTTTGGTGGACAGTGCTCCAAAGGCTGTCAAAGAAAAGATATCCAAAGAGGATGCTGAAAAGCTGAAAGAGCAATTGGAAGCCGACGGAGCTGTTGTTGAGCTCAAATAAGCGTAGCTTTTAATTGAATAGTAATATACTTCCTTTGGGGTGAATAGAGGTCCCAGAGGAAGTGTTGCTATTTTTTTTTCTGATCTCTAATTAGTACAAGGGACTTTCCCTTCGAGTTTTAAGACTGCAGTAAATGGAGTGAGGCATATCCATGGTGGAGACAAAAGAGAGAATCTTTATAAATGATTTGGCGGACGGCCATTTTCATGTACCAGACCTGTTATCAATACAACTTGATTCATACTATGAATTTATTCAAGGTGACAAGTATCCGCATGAGCGTGAGAGACGAGGTCTACAAGAAATATTTCTAGAAATTTTTCCGATACGAGATTTTACCGAAAATATTATATTGGAATTCATTGATTACAATTTAGGGTTTCCTCCTCCAGAAGGATGGGAAGCAAATGATCCCCTCAATTCGAACCTTTGTTTAAGGGATAAGGGTGGTAGTACGGATGAGGAAGAACCTGAATTTTATACATTTGGAGATAAGATTTATCATGTTCGTTTTTCTCCAGAGGACTGTCAAAAGCGTGATTTGACTTATGGTATTCCTTTGAATATGAGAGTCAGATTGATAAACAAGCTATCCGGAGAAATTAAAGAGCAGGAACTATTTGTAGTGAACATGCCTTTAATGACCAAAAGAGGTACATTCATAATAAATGGTGCCGAAAGGGTTGTGGTTTCTCAGTTACACCGGTCCCCCGGTGTTTACTATGAATACAATAAAGCCAAAAAATTATTTCAAGCTAAAGTTGTGCCTTACAGGGGTGCATGGTTGGAGTACGATTTGGATGTGATGAAGGACTTGTTCTACGTCCGAATCGATCGCAAGCGTAAGGTTCCCGTCACTCAATTTCTTCGGGTTCTAGGTTACAGCGA
Source organism: bacterium (assembly GCA_036339875.1). Lineage (GTDB taxonomy): Bacteria > Muiribacteriota > UBA6191 > UBA6191 > UBA6191 > JAYZAC01. The sequence goes on from JAYZAC010000122.1 coordinate 40,811, forward strand.
AGAGCAGATGGTTGACCAATTAGACCACGGTGGTACCTTAAAATATATTCAGAATACACTCAAGGTAGATAAAACCTCAGGAATGGAGGAGTCATTAACCGAAATTTATAGAAAATTACGCCCTGGTGAACCCTACATTTACGAAAATGCCAAAACTTTGGTAGATAGTCTGTACGGAAGTTTTAAGCGATATGATCTCGGTCGTGTCGGTCGATACAAGTTTAACCAGAAAATGGGTTTGACGGAGAAGCTCGTTGGTCAAAAAAATCTCGATAAAATTCAGCATCCTGGAACAGGCGATGTTATTGCCGAATCTGGAGAAATTTTGTCACCAAAAATTGTCGAAACGTTAGTGGATTGTAAGATCAATAACATACGAATCGAAACAGTAGATGGTGTTGAGTTAAAGATCAGTCGACCAAAAATCTCATTCAATGTAGACATGCAGGATGGTGAGGGTTTAGCACAATCCAATCACGAAGGTATGCAGGTTTGTGGTGATGTTAAAGACAAAGAAACGGGTGAATTGATTGTTGCAGATGGTACTCCACTGGATAACGAAACCATTTTTAGGCTAAACGATCGAATGGAACATCTCCATCAGATAGATATGGATTCGTTTAATGATGAGGTTCCTGCCGCTCATGTTTGTTTATACAAATATGTTACGATGGACCGGGAAGATATTCTTCACACTATGAAGTACATTATTGACCTGTCTGTTGGCGTTGGCTACGTCGATGATATTGATCATCTTGGACACAGACGTGTTAGAAGAGTTGGAGAACTTCTTCAGAATCAGTTCCGCATATCTTTGGCTAGAATGGATCGTGTTATTCGCGAAAGAATGACGATTCAAGATATCAATAACTTGACTCCCCAGCTGCTTATTAACACGCGCCCAATAAGTTCATCGATTGATGAATTTTTTGGTTCCAGTCAATTGTCACAGTTCATGGATCAAGTGAATCCATTATCTGAATTAACTCACAAAAGACGTTTGTCAGCGCTAGGGCCAGGTGGACTTAAGCGTGAAAGAGCTGGGTATGAAGTCAGAGACGTTCATCCAACTCATTTCGGTCGCATTTGTCCAATTGAAACTCCTGAAGGTCCTAATGCGGGGTTAATTGGTTCATTGGCAATAAATGCCAAGATCGATCAATATGGATTTTTAATCACTCCGTTGCGTGAATTCTACAGTGGTGATGTCAGTAACAATTTCAATTATAAAGATGCTCTTCAAGAGGAAAAGTTCAAGGTAGTTACTTACAATCAGGGTTTGTACACCGTGAAAGAAACTGCGAATGAAATCTTTCCAGTTAAACAGTATGTGGAAGGCGAGCAAGATTTCACACTCTTACCTGGAACTCTGGCTGAGTTAATCCATATCTCTCCGCTTCAGATGATTTCTGTTGCAGCTTCACTAATTCCTTTTATCGAACATGATGATGCGAATAGAGCTCTAATGGGAACAAACATGCAACGTCAGGCCGTGCCATTGGTACGTACTGAGTCGCCTATTGTTGGGACAGGTATGGAAAGCTACACAGCAGCTAATTCAGGTGTATGTGTTGTTTCAGAATATGATGGAATAGTTACTCATTTAGATGCTTCCAAAGTCATAATTCAGAGAACAAATCCAAAAGATCTAGTATTTCGATATCGCCCTGCAAACTACGAGTATATCGTAGGTTTCGAAGCGGCTGAGGAAGTTCAAGATAGTGCCGGAAAGGTTGTCATTAAGAAAGGTCATAAGTATACCCAGAAGGATTTAACTACTTTGGAATCTAAGGGTATAGAACAGGTTATGGTTATTCGTGAAAAGCGTGATCTGTACAGATTGCGCAAATTCGCTAGATCTAACCAAGGAACCTGCGTTAACCAAAAACCTTGCGTTGCTCTTGGTGATAAGATTAAAGCGGGCTCCGTGATTGCGGATGGACCGGGTACGAGTAATGGAGAACTAAGTCTTGGCAAAAATGTGTTGTGCGCTTTTATGCCATTTCGAGGTTACAATTTTGAGGACGCTATCGTTCTATCTGACAGACTTGTTCATGAAGATGTATTTACATCAGTGCACATCAATTCTCTAGAGATAGAAGCTAGAGATACGAAACTTGGTCCAGAGGAGATTACTTGCGATATACCCAATATCAGTGAGGAAGCTCTTAAATACCTTGATGACGATGGCATAATTTGTGTGGGAGCTGAAGTTAAGCCAGGTGATATCTTAGTAGGTAAGATTACTCCAAAGGGTGAGACTGAGCTGACAGCTGAAGATAAACTTTTGAGAGCTATCTTTGGTGAGAAAGCCAAAGAGGTTCGTAATACCTCATTAATCGTTCCCCATGGGGAGAGAGGTAAAGTCATTGAAGTAATGGTTTTCAGTCGCGAAAATGGAGACGAACTATCCTATGGAGTGAACAAATTAGTACGAGTATTTCTAGCACAAAAGCGTGTTATCTCTGAGGGTGATAAGATGGCTGGTCGGCACGGAAATAAAGGTGTGATCTCCAAAATATTCCCTGTTCGTGATATGCCCTTTATGGCTGATGGAACTACAGTGGATATTATTTTGAACCCTCTAGGAGTTCCTTCCCGAATGAATGTGGGTCAAGTAATGGAAACTCACCTAGGATGGGCTGGAAAGATTCTGGGTCAAAAATATGCTACTAGTTCTTTCAATACAGGTAATAGTGTTACCAATGAAGAATTTATTCAAAAGGAATTCAAGCGAGCAGATGAACACCTTGATAATAACGGTGTAGCTAAAGAAGGTCGATTGAATCCTTCAACTGGTAGAGTAGTTTTACATGATGGAGAAACTGGAGAAGCTTATGCTTCGGACATCATGGTTGGCTACATGTATATGCTGAAACTTATCCATTTAGTTGAAGATAAGATTCACGCGCGCTCAACAGGGCCATATTCATTGGTCACTCAACAGCCATTGGGTGGAAAAGCTCAATTTGGTGGTCAAAGATTTGGAGAAATGGAAGTTTGGGCGCTTGAGGCTTATGGGGCAGCACATGTTCTTCGTGAATTGCTGACCATCAAGTCAGATGATGTTGAGGGTCGTGTGGTTGTTTATGAAACCATCGTTAAAGGAAATAACGTTATGACTCCAAATATCCCTGAATCTTTCAAGGTTATTGTATCAGAACTTAAATCTCTGGGGTTGAACATTGAGTTCAACCAGGACGCATAAAATAGGAGGCCTCCAAGTGAAAGGTTTGAAAGAACTGCGGTCCATTCAGATAAGTATTGCATCACCCGATACTATCCGCCAATGGTCAAAAGGTGTTGTTAAGAAACCAGAAACAATTAATTATCGAACGCATCGTCCAGAAAGGGATGGTCTGTTCTGCGAGAAAATTTTCGGTCCAACCAAAGACTGGGAATGTTTTTGTGGAAAGTATAAGAGTATTCGATACAAAGGACTTGTATGTGAGCGATGTGGTGTAGAAGTAACAAGATCAAACGTTCGTCGTGAACGGATGGGTCACATTGAGCTTGTTACTCCGGTCGCACATATTTGGTACTCAAAGGGTACTCCAAATTACATAGCGTTGCTTCTTGATATTACCGCGAGGGACTTTGAGAAGGTCTTATATTTTAATTCATATATTGTCATTGATCCAGGCTCGTTGCCATTGCTAAAGAAACAAATTTTAACTGAGCAAGAGCATCGAAATTATCAAGCTAGATACGGTGACATGTATCAAGCTGGCACGGGTGGTGAAGCAATACGAGAATTATTGCGCGGTTTAGATTTGGCTAAACTTGTAGACGATTTGAAGCGAAAGATGCGCGAGGATACTGGATCTAAAAAGCTCAATACCATCGCGCGTCTTCAGGTTGCTGAAACTTTCTTAAACAGTAAGAATCGTCCTGAATGGATGATACTAAGTGTCCTCCCTGTGATACCCCCAGATTTGCGTCCAATGGTTCAATTAGATGGAGGACGATTTGCAACGTCTGATCTTAATGATCTGTACCGAAGGGTAATTAATAGGAATAATCGTTTAAAGCGATTGATGAAGTTAAATGCTCCTGAAATCATTATCAAGAACGAAAAGCGCATGCTTCAAGAAGCAGTAAATGCGTTAATCGATAATGGTCGTAGAGGTAGATTGGTTACTGGTTCTGGTAATCGACCTCTGAAATCCTTAAATGACATGCTTAAAGGAAAACAGGGTAGATTCCGTCAGAATTTATTAGGAAAACGAGTTGATTATTCAGGTAGATCGGTAATTGTAGTAGGTCCAAACCTTAAATTACATGAATGTGGATTACCTCAAAAGATGGCAATTGAATTATTCAAGCCTTTTATAATGAATAAGCTTGTGGAATATGGTTTTGCGCATAATATAAAATCGGCTAAAAAATTGATTGAGCGAGAGGAAGCGACGGTTTGGAAGGTTTTAGAAGAGATTGTACGTGATCATCCAATTTTGTTAAACCGAGCACCCACACTCCATCGTCTTGGAATCCAAGCTTTTGAGCCAAAGTTAGTCAAAGGTAACGCTATTCAGTTACATCCGCTTGTGTGTGGTGCATTTAATGCCGACTTTGATGGTGATCAAATGGCGATTCATATTCCTTTGCTTCTTGAAGCACAGGTTGAAGCGCGAATATTAATGTTATCTAGTTATAACATTTTGTCAGCTGCATCTGGTCGAGCAGTTGCATCTCCATCACAGGATATGTCAATAGGTGCATATTTTCTTACCTACAAGAAAGATCCTAAAAATTTGATTATTGGATCGACAATTGAAGTACCTCTGACAACCAAGAAAGGTGTGAAATCGCCATCGATAGAGTCTCTAGCTAACAGTGGACCAAAGTATTCTCTCTTAGGAGAAAACTTATCTGATGAGGCTGGTAATCCAATTCTATCCCGAGGCGAACATCTTGGAGTTGATGAGTTCAAGTTACTCAAAAAAGCCAAGATTAAATCGGTAAAGATTTACGATATTCGTATCTACAGCTCTGCAAATGAAGCTCTAATGTCTTTTGACAATGGTATACATGATATCCATGACACAGTAATTGTCAGAAACCATTTAGCAGCTGATTCAGAAACAGAAGAAAAATATGTAGAAACGACTATAGGGCGCCTAATTTTCAATGAAATAATTCCAGACGAATTGGGTTATTATAACGTCCACTTCGACAAGAAGAAAATAATGGGCTTGATTGAACATTGTTACGAAACCTGTGGTACTAACATGACAGGTAAATTGTTAGATGATGTGAAAGATATTGGCTTCAAGTACGCTACTATCTCAGGTCTTACCATTTCGCTTAGTGATTTAGAAACTCCTCCTCGAAAGCCTTCTATCATAAATGCTGCAGAGGAGAGAGCGAAGAAAATTACCGAACGTTTTGATCGTAAAGAGCTGAATCTTGAAGAAAGAAAAAAGGCCGAAGTGGATCTATGGATCAATGCTACTGAAGAAGTCACTGATGAGATGTTGAAGCACTACAAGCAGAAATGGGATAAAGGGGAATTTAATCCGATTTATACCATGGCAATATCAGGTGCGCGGGGAAATGTTCAGCAGATGAAGCAGCTTGCTGGTATGCGTGGATTGATGTCAAATCCTCATGGAGATATTATGCATGTTCCGATCAAAGCTTCTTTCCGAGAAGGTTTGACTATGACGGATTACTTTATATCAACCTACGGAGCTCGTAAGGGATTAGTGGATACAGCACTAAGAACTGCCGATTCTGGTTATCTAACTCGACGATTGGTAGATGTGGCGCAGGACGTAATCGTTAGTATGGAAGATTGTGGGACCAACGAGGGTTTACTGGTAAGACCTTTAAGAGATCGAAGATCCCCAAACAATATGATTGTTGATGAAATCTTGATTCCTATTGAAGAAAGAATATATGGAAGAACTTTACTGGAAGATGTTATTCATCCAGAATCGGGTGCGGTTCTGTTCGAGGCGGGCGTGGCCGTTGACAGAGCTATTGCTAAGAAGATTGGTAAAGCGGCATGTGCCGTAAAGGTCAAAGGTCTGAAGCCAGGAGCCTTTACAGATGAATGTATTGTAGATCTTGCAGATAGTAGAATAATTTGTGGACCAGACAAATTAGTAACTCCACAATTGATTGCTGAACTCAAGCGTAGTTCGGTAGATGAAATTAGGGTTTATCCTAAGGTCGCAATTCGTTCTCCACTGACATGTAAGGTTCAATGGGGTGTATGTCGTAAATGTTACTCAATTGACTTGTCATTAAGTCAGGAAGTTTCTTTGGGCACAGCAGTTGGCGTAATTGCAGCACAATCCATCGGAGAGCCTGGAACTCAGTTAACTATGCGTACCTTTCACACAGGCGGTGTAGCTGAGGCTGCAAGAGTTGTTGTTAAAGCAAAGTCTGCAGGTAGGGTGTCTTTCAAAGATTTGCGTTATGAAAATAAGATCGAGAGAGCGCGTTTTCAAATTGATACTGGTAATGATGCAAGTGAGAATGACTCATTTGAGCAGGACGTTAAAAAGATCGTGACCGGTGGTGTGCTTACAATCATTGATGACAATCGAAAGAAGTCCGATTATACGCTTCCACAAGGATCCGTTCTAAAAGTTGAAGAGGGCGACATCGTTAGTCTGGGTAGCGTATTAGTAGAGTACAATCCTAATAAGTATATTAGCTCTTATACAGGGGCAGTAAATTATCACAATATCGAGCAGAAAGATGGCGTGGTAGTTTCGAATGATGGTAGTGTTGATATTGTAGATGAAAAGGGCACCGTGCTAGATCATTATGATATTCCACAGGGAGCTACACTTGTTATTGAAAACGGAGAACAGATAGGAGCTGGGGATAGCTTATACGTTTTTGAGACTGAAAAAACAATAGCTATTGCTTCATCAACAGGAACTGCTGAATTCCGCGACATAAAGATCAAGAATCAGCGAGTAATCAGTGAGAACGGGATGGTGTTTATTGCCAGCTCCGAACATCAGGATAAAACTCTTGAAGCACCTAAAGGCGTTAAATCATCCGCTACAAAACCTGTGGGTTTACCTACAGATTTTGGAGTTATTCTGAGGGCCAAAAGTGGAGATCAGGTCAAAGCTGGTGATGAATTGGTTAGTATTCTTGCTGAATATGATGGTGAAGTTAAATTCTCTGGTCGTAAAAACTTAAGTCTAATCGAACGTAAATCTCATGAGTATTACATGAGCGGTTCGATGGATGTCATGATTGATGAAGACAAGCAAGAAATTCAGTTTATGGCTGAAGCTAGCGGTATTGTTAAGATTATATCTTATCGTTCAGCTAGTAACAAAACTGTTGATCGTAGAAGAGTGCTCATCAAGGATGAACGCGAGTATGTTATACCAGAGGGTGCTCAGCTCAATTTTGACAACGTTATGCTGAATTCAGGCGATGACGTTGAAAAGGGTATGAAATTAACAGGACCAATACCATTCATTTCGGAAATTGATGGCACAGTTACTCTTAAGGATCATTATGAGCGGAAAACAGTCCTACTAGACGACGACTTAAAACCTGAAGAGATTAAAGGTTCTGTTTTGATGGAGGATGCTCTCGGTGAAGAGGGTGCTCTAGTTTGTAAAGCTGGTACCGAAATTGACGCAGATATTGCTGCTCAATTATACGAAGGTCGTGAAAAAATTGGTCAGATTGAAATTACTGCTTTAAGTGAATCAAAGAAGATTGTTGTGACTAATGATGATACTTCTAGAGATTACGTTTTGCCAAAAGGAGCTGAAATTTTAGTTGATGAGGATCAAGAGATTACAGCTGGAACAAAACTCATTCACTCATTCAGTCCTATAATCGCAGATATTGATGGTAAAGTTAACTACATCACTCGCTACAACAAGCGTACGGGTGAGGAGATGGTTCAGACAATTCTGATTTATTCGGGTAAGGATTATTTTCTGTCTACCGGTCTTGGTCTTTCGGTTAAGAACGGCCAACGCGTAGAAAAAGGCGATGCTATTACGGATCCATTTGAGTACTCAGTTTATGAGAAGACTGAAGATGGAATTCGCTTCACCAGAGAGGAAGTTAACGAGAAGAAGTATGGTGTCACCGAAGATATGGAAATCCTTATTAAAGAGGGAGCAGTTAAAAAGGGTGACAAACTTGCTAGGCTTGTTACGGAAGCAGATGGGACTGTTAAATTAGTTCACGCTTTAACTAAGACAGGAAAAGTTCGGTCAGTAATTGATCAACTTTTGGTGCAGGTAGGTGAGGTTCATACAATTCCTGATGGGGCTGAGGTTTATATCAAAGAGAATCAAGAGGTTAAACCTGGAGATATAATTGCCAAATGGAGTGGTGGTAGCAAAAAGACTACTGATATTGTCCAGGGTCTACCGCGAGTTAACTCATTGTTTGAAGTTCGTAGACCAAAGGTAGAGGCATTAGTTGCAAGTCGTACAGGCATTATTCACATCAGGGGTAATCATATAGTTATTGAAAACGAGAAGGATAGTGAAAAGCAAATTGTCACTGGATCTCTCGAGGACTTAATTGTTCTAGATGGCGAATACGTAGAAGAGGGCGATCGCATCACTGAGGGTGATGTGGATGTTCGTGAGTTATCAGAGAAAATGGGTATTTTTGAAGCTCAGAAATATCTTTTGGATGAGATTCAATATGTATATCGTACTCAAGGTGTGACTATAAATGATAAACATGTAGAGACTATTCTACGTCGGATGGTTTCGAAAGTTAGAATTACGGCTAGTGGAGATTCACCGTATCTAGCTGGCGAGATTGTGAATGCTTTCGAGTTTAGGAAAACTAATGAGTCACTAGTTGCACAGAGCTTTGAACCTGCTACTGCAGTAAGTGTTATTCAAGGAATTTCCAAGGCAAGTTTGACTACTGATAGCTTCTTATCGGCAGCATCTTTCCAAGAAACTACCAAAGTACTAACTAATGCTGCAATTCGAAGCAAGATAGACAATTTAACGGGGCTCAAGGAAAATATCATCATGGGGAATCTAATACCTGCAGGTACCGGATTTGACCGTAATCTGAAATACGATTTTGATGATAAAGAGACTTTGATACATTCGGAACCTGATAATGATGAGTTAGAGGGTAATTTCGAGGTGTCATTGGACGAGCCTTTGGGGTCTGATATATTGGCCAACGCACTGCGCAACAGTGTTGAAGGTGAATCTGGATCAGATGTTTAATACGTAGCTAAGATAACAAAGCCTCAGTTCTACAGGACTGGGGCTTTTTTATTTATATGAAACTATCCTAATTCAATACCTATTGTTTATTGATATTTTGTGAGTAGAAAAACTACTATAAATTCAAGTGCTGGTAGTGCTTTGCTATGCTATAATCGCACCGAATTGATAGCAAAATCTGGCCGAAAAAGGCTTTTTTTGTTTATGCGTTATTTATACCTAATCATTTTAATAACTTGTTATCACTGTGTAAGCATTTCTAATGCTGCCATTAATAAGTTTGATTT
>JAYZAC010000123.1:0-4435 GCA_036339875.1 bacterium
GGACCCCTATGTTCCCGTTCAACTAAGCTCTCAATTACAAAATAATGGTTCAATTGAATTAAAGTTGAATAGTTTGCGTGGCTCAGAAAGCTTTAGTTTAAATTTTAATACTTCTGTTAAACCTCTACATAAAATTAGAAAAGCGCCTTTTGAAGCAGAACGCTTCTTGAGGGAAGTTTTTGGAAAAAATAGTGGGAAAGATAAAAAACAGATGCGAGGTATACTCAAGCAACTCGAGGAGAAAATTGGGGAACCTCGAAAGAAATGGGGACTTGATACTTGTAGATTTCTGGCGCGTGCGTTAGTTGATCGACATCGAAGTCGAAGAAGATCTGAAGAGGCTGAGGCGGCTTTTTATAACACTACGGGTTTTCTACTGCGTCCTGGCTTTGGTCATGAGGATGATCAAAAACTTATTGAAGAGCTTGATTACTCCGAATTCTGCCACTTTCCACGTAAAGTACAGAATAGAGTCGAATATTGGATATATTTGAGACGTATAGCAGGCGGTATTAGTGATAGTTTTCAAAATACTCTAATGCGTTCTTATGGGAATTATCTATTTAATAAATCTTCGGTATTAAAACTTCCGGGAGGTGCGCCTCAAATGCAAGAAATGAAGGAAATGTGGCGAACCTTTTGTAACTTTGAATGGCTCCAAATTGATCTGAAGTTACAGTTGTTTGATAAATTACTACAGGATTTTCAGCGTAAGCGTTTGAAGCCTTCAGAATGGTGGTTACTGGGTCGAGTTGCTGGTCGCCAGTTGCAGTATGCTCACTTTGATCGATGTCTTCCTTCCAGTCGAGTTGAACCACTATTACAGATGTGTTTGGATAATGCTTCTGAAAAAACTCCTGAATTGATTCATTTGGTTAGACTTTTAATTTTAGAGCCCGCTCATCGTGATTTAGATTACAGTATTGCTATTCGTGAGAAGGTGTTGGAAGCTTTTCCTGAAGCTAATACTCAATTGGAAGTTAGTGAAGAGCAAAAGGTTGTATTTGGCGAGTCGGTCCCTTTAGGATTAAAATTAATGTTATGAGTCTTTTGCACAATCGATATCGCATGGTCAGTCATGTTGCCGATGGTGGTCAGGGAAGCATCTATGTGGTGTTTGATCAAAGTGACAAAAGTCACAAGGTAGCCAAGATTTATAAGCATAAGCACTCTAGATTTCTGACGCCATTTGTCCGTGAAAGTCTTGGTGAGAAGATTGCGGTTGAATTATACGATAAATTACGCGAAAAACTCCCGTGGGTAACGTCAGCTCAACGCCTTAAACGCTTTTTAGAGCGTCAATATGGACAGATTGGACATTTGCATCATTCGGGTATATTAAAACCACAAGATGTAATACTTGAAGAACCTTACTGTATCATCATGAAGCTAATAAAAGGTGGTAGTATGCGCAGCATGTTGCGTAAAAAGGGCACTCTGAGTCTTGATGAGTTAGGTGCTTATTTGGCGCAACTTGCAAATATATTAAGTTACCTTCATTCCATTGGTGTAGTGCATCGAGATCTCAAACCTGAGAACATTTTAATCGAAAGCGAAGGCGAAATTTCTATCAGCGATTTTGATTTTGCACATTTTAGGCAGGCTTGGCCTAAGGATTTACTATTAAGCTCTCATTACAGAAATAAAGGAACTGCCAACTATATGTCTCCTGAGCATTTAAGAGGAGCCATACCACATTACGGAATGGATGTATTTTCTTTGGCTGTAACGGCTTATGAGGCTCTAACGGGTGATTTGCCCTTTGGTAGTCAGATTAAGGATAGAGATAGCTTAGATCATTATAAACCAGTGAAAATTTTGAATGAGCGTCAGAATGATGCATTTAGAAGGGCACTAAACCCAGATTGTACTCAACGAACAGCTTGTGCAGTAGACTTTTACAAAGAACTCTATTCAACATAAAAGCTTAAAAAAAATGCCGCCTTCGATAGGCGGCAAAATGTGGTGTGTGTGGAAACCAATTACCTCATGATCTGCTCGAACGTTGATTTGAACTGATTAGCCTTGCCGCGGATGACAGTCCATGAGTTCTTGATATACGCATTAGGATTATACAATAGGTTTGCTGTTATCTGCTTAGATATCTTAATGGCAGCAATTAGATTCTGCTCTAATTCGAACTTCTGGGTAACAAAACTGTAGGTATTCGCATGCATCTTTCCGCAGTAAATGCTGAAGTGATCTGCCATTGAGATCAGTGCCTGATGTTCCGCATTTGTTAAAGGCAAACCTTTCTTTAGTTGATAAGCAAATTGCTCAGAAAGTTCTTTCAATTCGCGTGATTGCATCTGTAATTGCTTGAATAATGGGCTATTAAAGTCTACCGGTGGCGCCGGTTGAACGTTGGTTCCGGTGAAAAGCTGAACCAAGCGCTGATAGCTCTGAAGACTAGTATCCCAATGATGAACTACATGAGAGAATAGAGGGTTGTAGGGTAGAAATTGACTTACATACTGTAAGGGTTGCTTCATCATGTAAAAGGCCTCGCCACCTTCCGGAGATTTTTCACCATACTGAATTGTCGTACCTATAAGAGTAATTAAATGGTTAATACCCTTCATGGTCTCTATCTCATTATATCCAAATCTCCAAGCATGTCGCTGTGCAGAATATTCAAGTGTACGCAACTGCTGCTGATAGGCCATGGCCGTTTTGATAAATTCTGATTGTTCCACCGCAGGAGGTTTAGAGACAATCTGTCCTTTCATATCGTCGGGCAGGAGAATATCGGCCGGTGGTTTCATTGTGTTGCTGGTGTCGTTGGCATGGATAACTGACGACGAAACTAGCAGTAATATGTATAGTAAACGATTCATATTAGTCCTCTCTCATCAGAACTACGCATCATGCTTGTAAAAAGTTTCAAAAAACAAATTAGATAATTTACTACTATTAATTGACTTTAAATGCTTGGATTTTGATTAAGTTACCGATATGATTGTGGAGTTCGAGCCTCTTTTTTCTGGGTTTTTTAAGGCCATAGAGCAAAAAAGTCCCTTTAATCACAAATTTGATGTGTGAAGGGAGACGGCATGCAAGCTGCATTCGAAATCATTTTAGACTTTTTGTGTGATCTTCAAGTTCTGGTTACCGATTTATTGAAAGATTTAAGAAAACTTAGTTAACGATACAGTCAACTTTATTTGGTGATACAGCAGCGTACATTCACTGCGTTGCTTGAACTGTAGGGATAAGCATTCGGGTTACTATGAAGGTTACAATTACCATCATATATGAATCCAAGTGCTTTTGAACTGGAGTATCCTGCAAATAAGTAATTACCGTTATTTGTTAGGTTTAGACTAGACTGATTTTTATAACAGGCCGTAGTATATTCTTGAAAGGTACAAACTCGGGCGTGGATTTCGCCATCATCCTGGCAGCTTTGTGTTGAGTTCAAAGCATCTTTTGGGGTTTTCTGTAAATCCTCGGTTCTTATACAAAAACCGAGGCCTCCCAAGTCGTTGTAGCCAGTAGGACAAGATTCACTACCTCTTTTGTGAAAGTGCAATTCGTCTGCATGAGTTTCGTTATCGCTACCTCCAAGATCAAAAACTTTTTGAAATTCAGTAGAACTTGAATCAAGCATAGACTTTGTAATAACAGCTCCAACCTTGCTTGTTTCTATAGAATTATCCGCTAAATTAGTGGCTGAAAGTAATTTACTGGTATCGTCTCCATCATAAAGTTTGTCGCCATCAATGGCTTCATCGGCTATTTTAGAGTCGTCAACTATGCCATCAATTTCATCAGCACCTAAAGCGTTATTATTAATAGCAGCAGCTGTGATAGCTTGATCTTCAATTCGATCAGTGGCGATGGTGTTATCTATAAAATCATCAGAATTAATTGAATCTAGAGCTATTTTACTATCAGGTTTCAGTGTGAATGACCAAATATCAGTTTCACCACTATTGGAAGCCGTAACGTCTTCATTATTGCTGGACTTACTATTACCAGCTGCCAAGACCGTACCCTCAGAATTTACAGCCAGAGCTCTTAATTTATCTAATTTATCGCCACCATAGTTTTTACTCCAAACCTGTTCACCATCCGCACTATATTTAAAGATCCAATAATCAAAATTACCTTTACTAACTGAACTAAAATCGCCACTTTGAGAGCTTTCGCTGAGAATACCAATCAGATAAGAACCATCGGCTAATTCAATCACATCACGGGCTTGTTCATTACCGTTACCCCCAATAACAGTACTCCAGATGGTTTCACCTTCCGAGTCAAGCTTAAATGCAATTGCATCTTCATTGCCTGCATTGGAGCCTATAGCCCCATCATCGGATTTAGAATAGCCTACCGCCAAAAAACCCTCGTCTGTGGTTTTTATCATTTTAGTAAATAGATCATCTTTTGTTCCTCCGATTGTTTTCTCCCATTCTAGTTCTCCGTTTGAGTT
>JAYZAC010000124.1:0-9823 GCA_036339875.1 bacterium
CTGTGAGGTTGATAATTGGTTAATACCTAATATTGTACCCCGAGGATCGTCCCTCAATAATTCCATCATAAATCTAAATAACCCATAAATGTAACAATATACAATCGTTACAGTTGCAGGCCTCTTTGCTTTTTTTATCACTAACAGAAGTAAAAGAAATATTAATAGATTTCCTAGACTGGCTAAAATTTGTACTGGATAGCGAATTCCATCAAGATGCGGAAATTGATGCCCTAATTGTATCCAAGCCGATCCCAAGGGTATTATTTTGCCATAACAGCATCCGTAGAAGAAGCAACCGATACGCCCTATGGCATGGCCTAATGAAACCGACATTACCGCGACGTCTAGCATTGCAAGAATCGACATACGTCGCAGCCACCAATAAGTTATACCACCAATCACTCCACCAATAAGTCCTCCGTAAAAAACGAGACCACCTTGCCAAACTTTGAAAACATCCCAATAGCTGTTAGTAAAAAATTGATCCCAATACACATAAACATACGTAATGCGAGCGCCAAAAATTGCTGATAAAATCGAGACCACAGCTAAATTTAGAATCATGTCCTCGTTAAAGCCTCTTTGGGTACCCAATTTGACGGCCCATTGAACAGAAAGATAAAATGCCAAAGCCAAAAATACACCATACGTATAAATTTCAACGGGACCAAAACTAATCAAAACCGGATACATTTTATTCCTCGATTTTACGAGGTTTCCAATCTCGCAACAAATCTAAGATTATTATACCTACACCAACGTTAATTACTACATCAGCAAGGTTAAATACTGGCCAGCTCCAATCCTTGTAATATATCAAAACGTAATCAATTACATAATTGTATTGAACCCGATCAATCATGTTACCTATAGCACCCGATAGAATTAATACTAAACCCCAGCTTGCGAGTGGATCTTCTTGGCGGTAAATTGCCAAATAAACCAATATGACAGTTCCTATAACTATCGCGATGAGAACGAAAAGAAATACTTTGCCTTTTAATAAACCAAAAGCAGCACCTGGATTATGAACCAGAGTGAAAGATAAAAAACCATCAATCACATTTATCGATTTACCATTGGCCAGTACATGAGAGTAATACTTTTTAAGAACAAAGTCTAAAATCAAAGTGAACCAAAATGTCACAAACATATGATTTCTTCGCAAAACTTTTAGGGGGTTCTTTATTATTGCGAATGGCAAGTAAAAAATACCCATCAAAAATGCCACCAGATACCACTGAAACCATATAAAATATTCTTTGAAACCAAACTTTACATCAATTCTTGTTTTGTTATTCAAACACTTCATATAAAACCTTGAATCACTGAGCCAAAAATCTCGTTGTAAGTAAATAACTATCTAGATCTTGAGCAAGTCTCACCCATTTATCCTTAGTTTTTACTGCAGAAAATTTGCTCATTTTCTCAACAGCTGTACTGACAGGCTGCATTCTTCTTTCTGTCATTCCTCGAGCTAGAAGAGATTCACATACATAAGGAATTAAGCCTGCGTACTGACCAGCCTTTGAAAATAAAGATTCAGCCTCTGCAAAATTGCCTGTGATTTGTAAAAGAATTCCATATCTCAAACTCGACTCAAAATCACCAGGGGCTTTCAGTATCATTGCTCGGTATAATTTTATCAACTGTTGGATTACTCGATTTTTTGGAATATTAATTGGCCGACTTAATTGCTTGACTTCATTCTGTAGCATTGAAAAATTTCCTTGGTGAAAAAATAAATGAAATTTAATTAATGCCAAAAGCTCTTTCGACCTTTCAAATGTTTGAAGTAAATTTAAGAAGGGCTTTAGCTTTGAATACTCGCCCTTCACCAAATATATTGAAAGTAGACCGAAATAAGCCTCCTCAAAATCTACTCTAGAACTAATTGAATCAAGTAATTTAATCTCAGCCTTCTTAAAGTTACCCTTATCTACTGCTTGAATTGCATCAGCAAAACTCTTATCCGCTTTTTCAGAATTAATTATGGCTAACTTTTCGTTACTTTCCTTAAGACGAGAAGACAGTACCTCATTATTCTCTAAGTACCTTTGTTCATTGGAAAATCTACGTTCCAGGAAGGCATCGTACGATGACTTGATTGGAGCTGTATTACCTTTATTCAAAACTTCATCAAGTTGATTCCACCGACTCATAAAGGTGGGCTTTCTTCGAATACCTGGATGAGGAACACTTCTTACATTAGAGATAATTTCTTTTACAGTATCATTTCTCAAAAAATCCAATTTAGATTCATTTATAGGAGTTTTTTTCCAGACAACTGGTATCGGAGGCAACAAAGCTTCAGTTCCAAGTTTATAGATATCTAAATTTTCCATGTACCTGTAATTAGCCATCTCCAATAAGCCTCGAGCCTGATTAACAAGCTTGTTATCTCTGGCTAGAACACCTTGCCGATATAAAATCATAGCTTGCATACGTATTAATGATTCTCTATATGTACCTGGTCGAGGATTCCTAGAAACACCGTTTGAATTTAAAGCCTTTAATGCTTCACTATCATTAAAATGGTGTACGTTCAAAAGAACATAATGATAGAGGGCCCATTGATCCTGAGGGTTCAAATCTAAATAACGCTGCATCTCGGTGATGAGTTTCTCTACATTAACTGACAACTTTATCAAAGGACTAACTCTTCTCATTTTTTCCCAGTAGATTACACATTGATCAAGACGTCCCATTCTAAATGATAATTCTGCCAAACTATTTAATGCTGGGTAATAGAGTGGATTTAATGCAATAACATCCTCTAGCACTTCCATCGCTAAATCTTCTCTACTAACCATGATGTACAGAATCGCAAGAAGGTGATAAAGTTCGTAATTATCTGCGTCCTCCTTTATTCTATTTTTAAGATTTTTGATTATAGTCTCAGTTCTACCTTGTCGAATTTTTGCAAAAGAAATAATCATTTCGCGATTAGACTCAACCCTATTCAAAAAAAGTGCAATGTCAGATAATTCCTCAGGTATCTCTTTAGAGGATAAAGTAAACCTTCGAGCCTTTTTCACTTTAATGGATAAATCCCTGGCAAATTCAACTATTGCTAAGTTATCGCGGCCGATATTACTTGCTCGTTTGAGTGCATTTTCAGCTTGCTGAAAGGAGCCCAACTGTAATAGTGAGATTGCCCGAAAAAGGTGTGCCCTCGAATACTCGTAACCCGCACTTAATGCATCATCAAATTTATGTAAAGCAAATCTCGGCAATCCTGCTTTCAAATAAGACATTCCGAGTCGATAATGATGCTCAGAATGTAATGGGTCTTTCTCAATGGCCAGCTGAAAAGCTCCAATAGCTCCTTCATAATTGTTTTTCTGATATTCATACCAACCGCGAGCCCCATATACTCTATGATCTTTAGGCGCTATGGACTCTAATTTATTTATTCTTCTTAATGCTGATCTAAAATCCTTAGAGACGCAGTCGTAATAGGTCAAGGCAACAATGGTAGGGAGGTGGTTATTATCTATCTTTAATCCACGAGAGTAATAATATTTAGCTTGATCTACATTCCCCATTGATTGATGTGCACGACCTAGTAAGAAGTAGATATCAAGTACGTTGCGATTGTCACTCAATAAAGGTTCAAACATTCTTATTAATTTAAGCTGTTTCCCTGATTTGAGCCACTGATAACCTATATTCACTAATTCACCTATATCAAGTAAATTTTCTCTTTGATCGACGGTCAAGTTTTGAAAAAATTCATCACGCTTTTTACTTCCTTTATCTTGATTCTTAATTGCTTCAATAGCCTGTTCAGAAAATATCTTATCAATCCAATCTAACGAACTAAGATGCAAACCACTTGTTTTATGTGTATTTTGTAAGACTTTTCTAAAACCAGTAAGTGCTTTATCATATGCCTTATTCTCAACGTTGATTAGACCAATCCGATACCATGCCACTGAGTCTCTAGGGTCACGTTCAACGGCTGATCTAAATACTTTGAGAGCCTGAGGAAAGTGTTTCTCTCTGTATAATATTTCACCCTTGCGCGTTAAAAGCTTTGAAATAAGCCTCTCAAAATAGTCTCGAGTATTTGTGAGAGATTCGGCCGTGTCTAATTCGCCTGATTGAATTTTCTTTAAGGTAAGTTTCTTAAAATGAGCTGCCATTTGAACGATATTCAGAAGTACCGAATTGATTGACTTTAAGGTAGATTCATAGCGACGTTTTTCCAAATAAATCTTATTTTTATTGAAAGAGAAACTGTAACATCCAGGAAATCTTCTCTCCAGATTTTCAAACAAATCAAAAGCAGTTACAAACTTCTTTTGTAGGTACCAAAGTATACCTAAATAATTTTCAGTTTCAGCTAACTCTTGTCTAGATATGAGTAGCCGGAACCCTAAATCTGGATTTGTTGTTTTAGATTCTTGAGACGAAAAAGATCTTGAAGCAGAAATAACTTTACTCTGTAATAACTTTCTTAGGCTGAGAAGATCTTTTTCCGCTTCCTCATAATTTTTAAGCTTCTTACTGATGCGGATTCTCCATTTATAAGCTTCAATTTGAGTATCTCTCTCCGAGCTTTTATCGATCACCTCGCTGATTCTTGAAAAGGCTGCGTTAAAATCACCTAGCCTTTCGTACGCATATGTCATATTCATGAGAAGATATAAATTATTAGGTTGCTCTATTTCCTCATTTTGTAAATGGATGATGGCTTTATCATATAAACCTCGTCGAAAATAATTTTTAATATAGAGACTGCGCGGCCTTGAAATACCCAACAAATTTAGCTCGTATCTATTTTGACCGAAAAAATCATCCTGCATAACATCGAATGGATCATCACTTAGCAACTTTATTTGACCTATGTCAAACAACCAATCATTTTGAAGTCCTTGAGTAGAAACCATCGAGTATTCTTTGGAGTATTTCAGCCAATCCTGACTCTCCACAGGACTACGTATCAACTTTTCTATTAACCCTAAATTAAAGCTTTTTGTAGCCTGCGAATAATTGATAAGAATTACGAACAATAAACAAAATTTTATCCTCGAACTAATGGTCATAAAATAAACATCGACACTTTTCACCTAAAACAATCTTTTTTTGTGTGATTTAGCTATTGATTCAACAGGTATAATAAGCCTGTACTTATGGATAATACTTTTTGGATAAATCTAGTTGTCATGGGACTGGTTCTGTTAGCTTTTCATTGGGAATGGCGAGAGCAGTCCGCGGTAAAGCACGACTTGGCTGAATTGAGCGAGATTGAGCGACGAAAATGGTTAGCAAAAATGAAACTTGCAAAGAAAAGAGCGTCTGATGATGATCTTCATTTTTTAGCTCAATGCTTGGATCATCCTCAAGAGGAGGTTGCCAAATTAGCTTCATCTCATTTATCGGAGAATGGCAGCGAGAGAGCACTGGATATTCTACTTCAGAAAATTCATCAATTAGATGTCCAAATCGAGATGAAGCAAAAACGAGTTAAACAAGATTTTGAAGATGGCTTTCATGCCCGATTAGTAAAAGAAAAGCCTGAACAGATAAGTAATCCAGTTGGTTATAGCTGCGGACAAGTACATGCTAAACTCGTTTGCGAAAACTACAGACTACTCGAACCTTATCGATGTGGCCCATCACAAATTTTTGAAGGCGAAGAACTAAGACATTTACTAGTTAGATTGATAGAAGACAAGCAAGCACCATTTGATCATCGTAGTTGGGCCTTGCTGTCACTTAGTGCTTTTGATCAGGCTCCAGAGGACAGATTAATTGAAGCTTCTTTACAGGGAAGGCAACACAATCTTAAAATTGCAGCCATTCAGTTAGTCGGCTATTTCAAATTGCAAAATTACCGTCCACGACTCGAAGTAGAAATCATGAATCTTGATCCAGCAATCAGTATAGAAGCCATGTACAGTTTGATGCAGATGCGTTGCGTAGAAAGTCTAACGAAAATCGAGCATATGACCCGCCATGGTCACGGAATGGTGAAGGAGGCAGCTAAGTACGTCTGTAGACAACTTCGTAATCCACGTGCTTAGCCATGTTACAATCGCAATCATGAGTTTCCGAGTAATTTTAATTTATTGGCTTCTGGTACATACCTGCAGCACTCTTTGGTCTTCTACTTATATATTCGTTGAAGATACTGGGTCTATAGGAAGTCTGAAGGGATTATTAAAAGAGAATTTAAATAATAACGATATCGAAACGCTTGGATACACTCCACAAAGTCTTAATGTAGTACTGAATAAAACTAATAAACTTCAAACATCAATGGTTTGGATACTTCGCGAAAGTTTTGAATCTGAAGCATTAATTCTAAGTCGTTGTGGACAGTTCGAGCATAACCAATACATTGATGGCTTAATTAAAAGTATAATAAATAAAAAATCAAAGATTCCTAGATTATATATTGGCTGGATACCGTATAAAAATCTTGGACAAATTACCAGTCAGTGCATTTTACTAGAAGTGCCACAAACTTTTGATCTGGCGTCCCTCGCCTTAGAACTTACAGAGCTTTTCAAGTCTCAAACTGAATTTCCCACCGAAGATATACTTGAACCATCTTTGGAAGAAAAATCTGAAGTTTTGCCAGTCGTTAAAAACGAAATTCAGCAATCTAAAAAAATACCAATGCAATGGGGGCAATTTCGGAGGGCTAGCTCCCAAAAAAGTGGAGATCTTGTAAGTCAGTCAATACAAAAAATATCATATGACCCAGACGAGGACCTATTCCTTACTCCCTTTATTAATACAGCTTTGGAAACTAAAAATCAAAGTGATGACGAAAAATTAAAACTTCTCGGTGACACAAATTTTTTATCAAGCAAAGAAACAACCAGAACGATCACATCAACTCAAACTGAAAAGGGTGCAGCAGATTCTGTAGTGAATCTCGATGATACTTCGGAAATTTTTAATAAACTTGTCGAGAAGGAGCCAACTAAAGATCTTAAAAGGATTCTAAAAGCAAACTCTCTCACAAAACTTAATGAAACTACAATTCTACTCAAACCTGAGAAATCAATAATATCCTCTTCGATAATTACACATTCAATACAGAAAACTAAAATCCAAACTAAATTTACATCAGGCATTAATTCAAACCTGTCTTCCTTGAAGGCGCTATATATGGCAACAAACACCAATATTATAGAGAAACTTGATAAAACTATCCTCGAGAAGAATAGTCAGAAAAGTTCCTTGGTGTTTTCAGATCAACAACGAAAAGCTGAACGATTGAAGACGGATGAAACAAAAAATAAAAATCTAATGAAAGAACTAAGATCAGATTTTCGGAAGGAACTCCTAGATAAATTTAGAAAAGAAAAAGGCCGACAGGCGCCTGAATGGCTATTTGAAGAATGAAACCTCGACTGAAATATAAACGCTCTCCCTCGGATTCCGCTAATTCGCCAATCTTCAAGGGATTATTATTGCTATACGGTGTTTGTACAACTATTGCTATTTTACTTCTTGTAGGATCTATTGAAACAATTACGTCCGATAATAAAATTCAAGAAAAATCGAATACTGATTTGGTCAGAAATGATACAAATTCATCAACCTCAGTATCCAAACCAGTTAGTTCAAACATTACATTAACGCCCAGTACGACCCATATGCATCTTTTTCAGCCAAATAGCCAAGCTCCATTCATTGTCCGAACAATGACAATAATTAGTTCCGAACTACTTGGTATGGGGCAGGAATTAAAACTAATTAACGAAATAGTACGCAAAACCAAGATACCTTCCAGAATGGCCAACCCACCGTTCATACCAATTCGTAGTATCTTCAAAAAACAAGACGTACTGATAGTTGACTTCCATCCTGATATGTTGGTCTTAATCGATGGAAAAACCATAACACATATACAGAACACGTACGTTTTAGTGCATAGTCTTTTAGAGTTTTCTCAAATGCGAAAAATGATTTTTCTTTTTGACGGAGGAAGAGCTGTACCCTCTAAATCGAATATCAATTTTAAGGAAGGATTGATAGTTAATCCATATATTGTCAGAGGAACTGAGGTATGAGATTAGTACTATTATTTTCGTCGTTGCTATTTTCGTATGCAGAGGTACCCTTCCAAATCTCTCTTTCCAAAACACATGTTCATCTGAAACAAAAAAGAAGTACAAAAGGTAAAATTTTCGTCGATTTTTATGAAGGTAAAAGAAAGTTATCCGAACACACCTATTCAGCATTCGTTCCAGAATCTGAGACCCTTGAAGTCCTTATCCCAAAATCATCGTCCAATAAAACTCAAGCAGATTCAGTGTTGATTACGGTTCTAAATGTCCAATATATACATGAAAAATCCGTCCACATGTTTGGGAGTGGTCCAGGTCAGTTTCGCGAGGGTAAAAGTATCAAAGGTGATAGCTTCAATCAGATCTACATCGTCGATACTGCACAAGAAGCCGTACTGAAATTTAACGAGAAATTACAATTTCTTGATAAATTCGGTAGTTTCAATATCGATGAGTCTCAATCGTTTGAGAAAGATTTCGCAAATATAGAGGAGGCTCAATTTGATGGAATCAATGATCTAATTGCGGGCCCAAGGCTTACAACATTCATTACCGACACAAGAAATCAAAGAGTCGTGGAAGTAGATAGTTCTGGAAATTTCGTACGTGAGTTTAATCCACGAGATGGGTTTGATGAACCCACCAAACTTCAGACAAATAGTCGCCATGAAATTCTCGTCCTAGATTCCGAAAATGAGCGTATTGTTGTCTTTAATCATTTCGGCAATCAAGTATTTACAATCGGAGGCTACGGAACTGGTGACTACCGTTTTATTAAACTGCTTGATTTCATAGTAGATAAAGAAGATAACCTGATATGCCTAGACCAACTGGAAAAGGAATCACTAATTAAAAAGTTTTCTAGAAATGGTCGGCTCTTGAGTAAAAAAACTCTGAAGGAGAAATACGAAATAATTGCATCAGATTATTGGGGACACTTGATTCTATTGGCAGAAACTAAAATCAAAGTATTAGATTCGAATTTGAGACCTGTAATGCATCTGTTTACCAATCCTAAAAATTTGTATAACGCTGAAGCAATAACATATGTCGACAACAAAAAACTCTACACCCTGCACAATGATCCCTCTATGGTGAAAATTTTTAGTCCTCGTCTAACTTTATTGCAAAAGAAAATGAACCTCCAAAAAGATTAAGCCTAACTAATCCAGAGACAAAATATTGTTGATGAATATCAACTTTGCTATGATGTCGGCCTTCGGTTGCTCTCAGAAGGATTTTTGTTAAGGTGTGATGTGATTAAAACAAATTATCTCTGCATGTTAATTTGCATGATATTTATTATTCCAAGTTTCCTTGGCTGCCGTCAAAAGCCGCGACAGAGTTCACAACTACCTGTAAAATTTGATCCAAAACTGAGTGCTGAAGAACGAATGGAGAGTTTATACCAATTAGGCGTTATAGCAGGAACGACAGGTAAATTAGATTTAGCTGAACAGCAGTTCAGACTTGTACTTAAGGACAACCCAAAACATTTAGAAGCAAATCATGACTTAGGCTTGGTATTTGCCAGAAAGGGTCAAATACGCCAAGCTATCGAGTATTTTCAGAGAAGTTTAGAAATTAATCCCAATTTTCCCGAGGCCTACTTTAATCTAGCTATTTCCTATCACAACATGGGACAACTTGAAATGGGAGAAGGATACTTAGATCGTACTTTAGAACTGGATCCAACTCACAAAAAAGCTCTAATCGCTAAAGCTAGACTAGCTATGCGAAGGGGTCAAATGCGTACTGCAACTAAACTTTATGCGCACTATGTCAAA
>JAYZAC010000125.1:0-22570 GCA_036339875.1 bacterium
AAGTTTTAATAACTCCTACAAATATAGGATTACAAGAGAATGGTTCAATCAGAGACTAAGGGAGTATTTCAATGTATATCGGCGTCGCGTTGAGGCATGGTTCCCAAAATGGGAACGAATGTCGGGAAAACGAGAAACCGAGAGAGAATGGAACATTAATACGTTGGCGTTTAAAGTAAAGATTATCGGACAATCGCAATGTCAATAATGATTCTCGATCCTTATCTTCTTCTTCTAGTATATGCTGCACGCGCCTCATCATCTTGGCGATGCTTTGCATTTTCAACGGCACTACTAGTTTGCTGTGAAACACTCATTGCCAAATTGAAATCTGCATCAGAAAAAGCACAAATACCGGCTTTAAAAGTATCTTTAAATAATAAAAAACTGCCGTAGATCTGTTCATTTTGGACTAATGGTACAGCCAGCAAGGATTGATTATTTAAATCGGCCTGTATTTTATCAGAGCTATCAGGCCCGGGACTCATAAATCCCTTTCTGATGCTTTTCATATGATCCACAATCATGTGATGAGGTAAGACATTCGAATTTACTTGAGCTACCACTTCAAAATTACCAGATAATTCGTTATATATGCTCATTAGCGCTGCATTTGCATTCATACTACTTGAAAGCCTTTCTAGAAGAGCTTTGCACATTTCCTTAAAATCTTTAATTCTGGATATAAACTTTCCCGTGTCGTACAAAACAACTAACTCCATATTGGTACGTCTAAGGCGCCCAGAAATGCCCTGAATAATTTTGAAGAGTAACGCAGAGGAAATACTTACATCTGATTGGACTAATTTCTGGAAGGCATCCGAACTAATTTTCAATAGATAACTGTCCTCAAGTGCCATTACCGTAGCAGAGCGAGGTTGTTTATCGAAAAGACTCATCTCCCCGAAATAATCTGCTTTTCTAAGAGTAGCTAAAGGTTTAGCACGACCTGATGACTCATCTATTATTTTTGCTATGACTACTCGACCCTTACAAATCAAAAATAGTGCCCCACCATCGTCGTCACCTTCGTTGATGATAACTGAACCTTCTTCATAATGAAGGATTTGTGAATCATTTAATAGTTTTTGTAATTTATGAGGGGAAGATCGGAAGGGTTCAAACAGTTCAAAATCTAGAATCTCGCGTAGGGTAATGTGCATTTTTGCTCCTCAAATAATCTAGAATTTAGGTTTGATATTTTCAGAAAATATAGCTTTAGATACAGCATCTTCGTATGTAATTAAACCTTTATCATAGAGTTCACTTAAATGCTGATCCATCGTTATCATTCCTAATTTTTGTCCAGTCTGTATTGCATTAGGTATGTTGTATGTTTTACCTTCTCGAATGAGATTTGCAATCGCTGGTGTGACAAGAAGCACCTCTCGAGCGGCTACTCTTCCGCCATCTTTGCGAGGAAGTAACTGCTGAGAGATGATTCCACGAAGGGTGGTGCTCAATTGAGCTCGAATCTGTTCCTGCTGGAAAGCAGGAAATACATCGATTATTCGGTCAACAGTTTGAGCCGCATCCTGTGTATGCAATGTGGAGAGAACTAAGTGGCCAGTTTCTGCTGCTGAGATCGCGGCAGAAATCGTATCTAAGTCTCGCATTTCACCAACTAATATGACATCGGGGTCTTGCCGTAAAACATAGCGCAAAGCGGTTGGAAATGATTCAGTGTCAGCCTTTAACTCTCTTTGATCTACTACGCAATTTTTATGTCTATGGACGTATTCAATCGGATCCTCTATGGTAATGATATGTGCACTTCGTTTCTGATTGATTAAATCCACCATTGCCGCAAGAGTAGAACTTTTTCCCGAGCCTGTGGGACCGGTTAGTAGAACCAAACCTCGAGGCAGCATGGCAAGTGAGGAAGCTACTTGGGGTAGTCCAAGTTGTTCAAATGTTGGAATTGTTTCAGCAATGGAACGAAAAGCCGCTCCGACACATTTTTTTTGACGGAAAACGTTCACTCTGAATCGAGCAATGCCAGGTATGCTTACAGATAGATCAAGTTCGTTTGATTTTTCATATTCAGAGATCTGATCTTGTCGCAGCATGCTGTAGATTAATTTCTTGGACATGTCCGGGTTTAGAACAGGGAAATTATCTTTTATTAAACTTCCACTGACTCGAAACATGGGTGGTAATCCTACTGAGAAGAGAACATCTGAAGCAAATTGTTGGCTCGCTCGGGTTAAAATTTTAAACATTTCTTCTTGCGCGGTGCCAAATTCTCTTTTATTTCTATCGAGAACATCAGCCGACCGATTGGTAGGTTGCGCAGTTATGCTGCCTCTGTCAAGAGTAGATCTTGGTATTGTTTTTGTTTCTGGAGGGAGTATTCCAGTGTTGTCGGAGGGACTGTTGGTAGCTCTGGAGGCTGGATTGCTAGTTTTTTTCTGTGCGATTCCGCTGCCAGTTCTGGGAAGAGTAATGGCCATTATGATTCCTTTTCAAGTGGTATCAAAAAAAGATTTTAAGTCCTACATCAATACGATATAGAGCATACAGGAAGTTGTACTTTGAATACAATTGCGTCTGTCTGGAAAAAAGCATTCCCAAAAACTATTGACCCCGAAAAATGACCTTGCTATATTCCATAGCGTTATCACTTGTTTTATGTACACACGTGGGTTTGAATACTTTGTATAATTTAATAATCAAACCTTATGAAACAAGTTCCTGCAATGGAGCTGTGAGGGAATTATGAAGCGCATGTTTACTAAGCTGGCAATTGCTGGCGTGTTGAGCGGAACGGGAGTATTTGCTGGAACTTTCTCCGACGTACCGTCTAACCACTGGGCTTACAAAGCCGTGGAAAAAGTATCCAGCCAAGGTCTTATCAAAGGTTACCAAGAAAAATTTCGAGGGGATGCCAAAGTTAGCCGTTACGAAATGGCCACAGTAATTAGTCGAATGCTCGATTCTGTTGATCGAGGGGCGGTGCTTGACCAAGACGGTTCAGACACTTTAGGTCGGCTCGTAACCGAATTTAGTAACGAGTTAGCTTTGATAGGAGCGAAAGTAGATGTACTGGAGGCTAAGGTTGACTCTAATGAACAACGGATTGAAGACCTAGAAGCCGATTCTTTGCAAGATAAGAGTGACCGCAAGATTAAGTTCTCTGGAGAGTTAGGTTTGCGCTGGACTGGTGAATTTAGTGACGGATTATCAGACCGACAATTTAGCGATCCTCAAGTACACTTCAAGCTCAATGTAGGTGGAAAGGCCAATGCTAAGACTTCCTGGGGTGCCACAATGCGAACCGCACAAGATACCGTTCCGGGAGAGCCTTGGGTGAACTTCGGTTCGGACGCTGAGGGTAGTAATAATGCATTTGGTGGATCTGAATTGCGGCTAAACTCCTATTTCATTAATTATAAGGCCACCGATAATCTAAATTTTAAGTTAGGAAAGCACAAGAACGAATTCGCCAATACCGAGCTAGTTTTTGATAATGATATTCGTCCAACGGGTCTCACCCAGAGTTGGAAAGTCGATAAGAACTGGAAAGTGATGGCTGGTCAGTATAAGTTGAAGGATGCTACCGATAGAGCTACTGGAGATACTCTTCCAAAGGAAGATATATACTTATTTGCTCACAAGATTGCCTTCAATTATGACGGATTCGGCGGTAAATGGAGTGCTAGCGCTGCGAACTACAACTTTTCGGGTGAGCAGTTTATTCATCCTGGGCAAGGTTTAATGGCAGGTAAATATTTCAATCATATAGCGTCTGCCACTGGTACAGAGTTTGCGCAAACAAATGTAGCTCGTTCGGGGAATTTGCATAATTCAACAGCGAATGGGGCGGCGGCCAATACTCTAAATGCCAGTACCGCTGACAGGCAATTAAGATTGTTATCGGATTTTCATGTGATTAATGGTTACCTAGCCTACACAGATGATAGTGATGCTAAAGACCCTTGGGGTTTGAAATTTGATTACGCTGTAAATAACTCGGCTTGGAACAAAGAAGATACTGGATTTTGGGCTGAGATATGGCGAGGCAAGCTACACGATAAGGGCAGTGTACACTACGGTTTACAATATATTCGTGTGGAGGCTGATGCGGTGTTATCATTCTTGAACAAAGATGAAATTCAAACCAACGTGAAGGGAACCCGGGCACATTTCGCGACTCGAGTTCAACACAACGTAGATTGGTTCACAACCTATTTCTTATTCGAGCCTGTGTCAGGTCTATCCGCAGACAAGGCGGGTGTCCTGAGAACTGGATTAACACTAACTTTCTAAACCTAGTTGTTTTCGATATATGAGCCGGCTTAACGCCGGCTCTTTTTCTTTACAAAAATTAATTTAGGGATTAATTAACAAATTGAATAAAGTTTCTGAGTCTTCACAATTTAGTTTTTGTCGAGCTACGTAGGTTGGAATATCTTGGATGCCTGGCCAACGTGAGAAATCTTTTTCAGTAATGACCACCCCTTCTGCACAACTGATATTTATTTGATTTGTCAGTTGAAGCATGTCGTGTTCTGAAAATTGGTGATGATCAGCAAAACTTTTCGTCATTAATATGTCGTGACCTGCATTTTTCAAATCATCGAAGAACTGCTCAGGAAAAGCTATACCGGTACAAGCCAATAATTTTCTTGGCGACTTCGTGACTATTTGTTGATTATGATCAAATAACAATAATTCGGATTTGAGACAAAATACGGGACCGTGAAAATTTAATTGTCTCAATTTTGATTGGTAGTATTCAGTAGGATTCTTCGGATGAGTTATTATTACTGCCGTTGCCCTCTGTAAAGCTTTAGGTCCCTCTCGTAAGGGACCACGCGGAAACCCATAACCGTTTCCTAGCCATTTTTGTGCGTGGATAACTACAATGTCAACATCTCTTGCCAGTCGCCAATACTGTAACGCGTCATCGTAAAGTAAAATTCTATTAGATTCGATTTTTTCTTGTTCGAGAGCAAGTAATGCGCGTTGTTTTCCTACGGCAGCATTGATTGAAGGATATAAGCGCAGTACCTCATGTACTTCATCTCCAAATTTTCCTTCGCGATCCCATTTTTTAGTTTTTCCATCATAACGAGCAAAAGATCCTTGGAATTGTGCTCCATAACCTCTAGAAATAAGACAAACTGAGCGATTTTTGAGAAGTTCGAGACAATATTTAACAACCGGTGTTTTACCACTACCACCGACGGTTAAATTACCGACGGAGATAACCCGATTAGAGACTCTGATTTGATTCCCAGGTATTTTCCAAAAAATCAGACGTTTCAAATTAGATAGAAACCAATAAATCAATGATAGCGGAGCTCCTATTACATTAAAGCTAATGGAACTTCTTTCGTATGCATGCTTTCGCCAGGCCGCTTCTAATTTATGAATCCAAATTCTCATAGAGTTTTCTTTTTACTACTTGCTAGGCAGTTTATCAATTTTTCACTTTCAAGTAATCTCGTTGATGACTAGAATGTCTGAGTGCGGAACATTTTAATTAGTCTCACGTTTTGGATTGTATTTATTGCGGAAACTGCTTGTTGTGATCCTGTTTTGGAAAGTCTGATTTTTTCAAAATCTCGTGTAGAGGCCATTGATTTATATTTTAGGGAGTTTTCCACTAAATTATCTGATATGGGCTCTCAATGGCGTAATAATAAGCGATTTAATAATGATACAGTCATTAAAATGAAGGCGGTATGGCTTAAGATCTATCAGAGTTATTATCTTAAACCCCCTTCTTATTTTCAAAAAATTGATTATTGGCGACAACAATTAGACAAAGTAGCCCTTTCTTTAAATAGTCTTGGTCAATTAGTTGATAAGAAATTACCTGAGGCAGCACATCAATTGATTCTTAAAATTCAGAGTACATTGGTAGATCTATATGATCATTCTCGAGAAATGTCGCTTTTTCAGCGTGGTAAGTTTCTTGAATACATGATCGAGTTGGTTTACAAAAATAGAAAAGAATATTCAAATAGCTCAGAATTGTTGTTGGAGTCCCAAGATTATCAAAGATTGATTGAAAGAGTATACGAGGATTGGCAGTCAATGTATCATCAGATGCCTTTGAGTCTCAAATCTCGATGGATGCTAGATCAATGGAATAAGCAGCTACAAAAATTTTTAAAGCTAGAGAATGAGGTTCAAAGTAAGGAAAAAGTGCATGCATTTTTGCTAAAGATTTATGAAGAATCATGGAATAGTCTTGAAAGGAGAAAGCCATGAGTCTCAAGGAATTGTTTGTGTTTGGGAGTCCCAAAGCTACCTGTAAAAATTGTCGTAAGGCTGAAGCGATAATTGAAGAGATAATTACGGGTCATGAAGAGCTGTTTGATTATCGAAAATTGACTTTAGATTCGCAGGAAGCTCAAGATTTAGGCGTTTTGTGCACTCCTTCTGTTACACTGAACGGACAAATTATTGTTCTTGGAGAATTACCAGATAGGGAGGCTTTAGAACATGTGCTCTTATCGTCCTAAAAAATGGAGCCTAGGAGCAAGAGCTTTAACTCAGAAACTAGGCAAAGAATTTATAGAAATACTTGAGAAAGCAACTGAGGAGTTCTTGGAGGTTGAAGGTCGTCAAACGGCTCTTGAAGAAGATGTGAAAATTGCCCTGGTAGATTTACACAAGCGAATTGCGGCTGAGGAGATAAGTCTTCCTTCCTCACGTTTCACCACAGAGGAACTGCTGCGCGGTCTAAAAGTAATCAAAAAGCATATTAAAAAATGAGGTGGATATGAATCAGACAATAAAAGGTATGATTTTAGGAACAGTGATGACTGTGGCTTCTTTATTAATTATCTCTAGTGTCAGTCATGCAGAATGGTTTAATTCGCGGGCTCCACTCTCTGATTCGTCGACACTACGTAGAGTAGCTACAGCTCTTGAGAAGATCGCCGAAAATACAGATAAGTTGGTAGAGTTGCAAGATCAACTTATCGAGCTAGAGCGTTCAGAAGATTAATACTTACTGCGAGTCTGGAGTTTCAAATTTATTTGGGCGTAACACATCGACATCACTGAGGTAGGAAATCATTCCTGAATGCTCATAATAATGTTGGTATAAGTGTTGTGCAATTTCTGCTCCAACTTCTTCAGTACAGACTATTTCAATTCTGATATTAGTGGACCCGTCCCAGTTTCCTAATCTTTCGCCTCTCCGACCAGCTCCTCGGGCACTTACTATGGTGTAACCATGAATACCAAGGCGTTCAAAGTCGCGCTTGAGTGCATTTTCAAGTCCAGA
Organism: bacterium; assembly: GCA_036339875.1. Taxonomy (GTDB): domain Bacteria; phylum Muiribacteriota; class UBA6191; order UBA6191; family UBA6191; genus JAYZAC01. The sequence continues at coordinate 7,247 of JAYZAC010000125.1, forward strand.
TTCAGTGATGATAGTTAGAAGCTTGCGTTTATAAACGATCATGGACTAATCCTTTTTCTAATTTAAGAAAGCTATAACTTGATGGCTTAACCAAAAGTATAATGGTATACCTAGAATAACATTAAATGGAAAAGTGATACCAAGGGATGCAGTTAAAGAAAGAGTGGGATTGGCCTCTGGAACAGAGATTCTCATAGCGGCAGGTACTGCAATATAGGATGCACTAGCGCTAAGCGTAGCTAAAAGAGTTACTCCGCCAGGCGTTAGATTTAATAGACCTCCGATTAGCGAGCCCATCAATGCTCCCAGTAAGGGCATTAGAAGTCCAAAACTTAGAATGAATAATCCGTATCGTTTTAAGCTTCTCAGATGAGCTGAGGTTACTAACCCCATCTCTAACAGAAATAGTGCTAAGATACCCTTGAACTGATCAAAAAATAGTGGTTTCAGAGGTTCTATGCCTTCATCTCCAGATATCCATCCAATCAGGAGTCCACCCATTAGTACAACGACTCCTTTTCCAAGGAAAATTTCGTGTGATACTTCTTTCCAATCGGTTTCTTTGCTAATTCCTCTGGCAAGCAATATACCAATAAAAATAGCAGGCATTTCTAATAAGACTACGAACAATGGCATATACTGCTCATAGCTAATTCCTTTGGCATTAAGGAATGATACTGCGACTGCAAAGGTTCCTACGCTCACAGATCCATAGTGCGCTGCAATCGATGCAGAATCTACTCTTTTAAACTTTCCTAGATGCAATAAAACTGGGTAAGCAATTAGAGGTAAAATTATTCCTAAACTTGTTATAACTACAATCTGTGGAATGAGTTCAATCAAATTCTGTTTGGCAAGCTCCACGCCTCCTTTTAAGCCAATGGTTAGCAACAGCATGATGCTTAACAGATCATATATCTGAGATGGTAAACGCAGCTGGGAGCGCATGACTCCTGCGAGAACACCCATTACGAAAAATAATATGATGGGATCTTTCATTATTCGTTTTATTGCTCAAGTTTAGGCATTATAAATGAAAAGTGACCGGGCTGACTGACCCGGTCACTGACAATCTGGTAAGGTCTGGGAAGACTCTACGTTCTAGTCGTTGGCTTTTTCAAAATATGCTTTAGATCCCTCTGGATCTGGAATCATAGTGTCGCCACCCTCAGCCCAGTTGGCAGGACATACTTCACCGTGTTTCTCAACAAACTGGAAAGCTTTCAATACGCGAATAGCCTCATCAACATTACGACCTACTGGGAGGTCATTAATGGTAGAGTGTCGAATATTTCCTGCTGGATCAATCAAGAAAAGTCCTCGCAGAGCTACGCCTCCATCTAGAAGAACTCCATAATCTCGGGCAATTGATTTACTTAAGTCAGCTACTAGCGGATAATTTATACCCCCTAGTCCACCTTGCTTTCGAGGTGTATTTATCCAAGCGAGGTGTGTGAATTCACTATCAACACTGACGCCGATGATTTGAGCGCCTAGTTCTTCGAAGTCAGAAGCTTTTTCGCTAAATGCGATAATCTCCGTTGGACAAACAAATGTAAAATCTAATGGGTAGAAGAATAGCACCTTCCACTTACCTTCATAGTCATCAAGACTTAGATCTTTAATTTGACCATTTACAACGGCCTTAGCCTTAAATTCGGGGGCTTTAGAAGTTACCTGAGGCATCTATTTACTCCTTTTATGTTATTAATTAAACTCTCGATGCAGTTGTGCAATCAGCTTTGAGACAATAAGTTAACAAAACTAAACCGCGATTCCTAGAAAAAGTTATGTATTGCTAAATTTCAGAACGCTCTCCTAGCTAGACTTGGGTTCGAAATAAAGCGTTAACCCATTGTATAACTTAATTTTGGTATACTTAAAGTGACGTTGATGGATGGGAGGGACCAATTATGCTCATAGAACAGGACGGATTCGCCCAAGTAGGTCGCCATCGGTTTTTAAAAACGGCTAAAAATAACTTCTGGGAAGATGCAGAAGAGGATCTGTGGGATTCTTGGATTTGGCAGCAGAGCAATCGAGTTAAAACTCTAAATACTTGTGAGAAAGTACTCAATATGACCGATGATGAGCGCAAAGCTTTCACAGGTTCTAGCGAGCAGTTTCACGTGGGAATAACGCCGTATTACTCCAGTCTTATGGACCCAGAGGATCCTAACTGTCCGATACGTTTGCAATCTGTTCCTCAGCTTGGTGAGCTAACAATATATCCCGAGGATTTAGAGGATCCTTTGAACGAAGAGGGAGATATGCCCACACCTTGCATCACGCACAGATATCCAGATAGAGTGTTATTTTATGTTACTCACAACTGCCCAGTCTACTGCAGACATTGTACTCGAAAAAGGAAGGTAGCGGACCCTAGTTCAGCAACAATGAATAAGCAGTTGGAGGAGGCATTCCAATACATTGAATCCCATACTGAAATTCGCGATATAGTATTGTCAGGTGGAGATCCTCTAAGTTTGAGCGATAAAAAGTTAGATATGATTTTAACTCGAATTCGCTCAATACCACATATTGAGATCTTTAGAATTGGTACGCGTAATTTAGTGACATTACCCCAAAGGGTAACTCCTGAGTTCGTGGAGATGCTAAAAAAGCATGCTCCAGTGTACGTAAACACGCATTTTAATCATCCTAAAGAATGTACATACGAAGCTTATTTAGCTTGTAAACGACTGGCAGATGCTGGATGTGTAATTGGAAATCAAAGCGTTCTTCTCAAAGGAGTAAATGATGACCCTGAGGTGATGAAAGAGTTAATGCAGAAATTATTAGCAATGAGAGTCAGGCCATATTATATCTATCAATGTGATCTTTCTCAGGGTATTTCTCATTTTCGTACGAGTATTGAATCAGGGATCAAAATCATTGAACATCTGCGAGGGCATACTTCTGGATTAGCCAATCCGACATATGTCGTTGATGCGCCTGGTGGCGGTGGTAAAATCCCCCTCCTGCCGGAATATCTTATCAAGAAGGATGGCAATGAATACACTCTGAGAAACTATGAAAACCGTAAATTTATCTACGTAGAACCTGCTCACCTGACTGAAGATGTTAAAGAATAGATTAGTTTTAGTACCCAGTGCAGCTGAAGCGGAAGTTGTTTTGGATGTACTGAATCCATTTTTGACAATAAATAAGACTCCTTACACAGTCCACAAAGCTACTGGAAACGGAGAAGATTTATTAGTCGTGGAGTGCGGGGTTGGTCCAAATCTTGCCGCCGCTGCGGTAGCTTGGTCGGTGGCTGGTTTCAGTTTATCTGAAGTAATTCTTATCGGTTTGGCAGGATTATCGCCCGACTCCCATTTAGCTCTAGGTGATTTAGTTAGTGTCTCAGAGGTTTTAAGTTGTCGTTTAGGTGGAATGCGAAACGGTTCTTTTGAGGGCATTGATAATGTGTTACCTCTGACTTCCTTCAACCCTCAAGTGAAAACAAAGATTCAGAGCTCAGAAAGTCGACTGAAATTAAATGAGGTTATTTGTGTTTCATCAGAATTTGTATCTCGGGAACCAAGTGATTTAGATTATCTTAAGCAATTCGAGGGAGCCCAAATAGAAGCTATGGAAACAGCTGGTTTTGCTCAGGCAGCTAGTTTAATGGATGTTCCTTGGTTTGAATTGAGAGCTTTAAGTAACCACTGGGGAGTTAGCGATCATAGGAATTGGAAGTGGGATCTATGTAAAAATCAGTTGGCACAGGCGGCCAAACTAATTGCGGAAGGTCCGCTTCGAAAAGATGCTTGATATTTATATATCTCCCTGTCCCAACGATACCTACATGTTTCATTCTTTATGTAAAGGCATTCGCAAGATGTCGGTGCCTTTAAGGTTTCACTATCTTGATATTTCAGAACTCAATCAGAGGGTTTTAAGTGGTGTTTCTGGTGTGTTCAAACTTTCTTTTGCGACTCTTTTTCGAGTAGAAGACAATTATCAAATGCTTAATAGTGGTGCTGCGTTAGGTTATGGTTGTGGTCCGCTACTTTTGAAAAGGCCTGGAATGGGTAATCCTGATCCAGATAGTCTAATCGCAATACCAGGAGCCTCCACCACTGCATACGCTTTGCTAAAGAATTATTATCCATTCATTCAAAAAACTATCTCTATGCGCTTTGATGAAATTCCCAAGCAAATGATGGAGGGTAAGATTGATTATGGTTTAGTTATTCATGAAACTCGATTTGTTTATAAGGATTTAGGGTTGGAGCTAGTTTGCGATCTAGGTGAACTTTTTGAGAATGATACTAAAGCTCCAATTCCTCTTGGAGCTATTGCAGTTCACAAATCTCTATATGATTTTACGGAAGAATTAGAACAAGTTATTCGAGATTCAATTAATGATTCTAACGAAGATTTCCCCATAGAATTTTGCCAAAAATATGCACAAGAAATGGATCCTCAAGTTCTTCGTAACCATGTAAAAACATATGTAAATAAATTTTCATTGGATTTAGGTAGGAAAGGTTTACTTGGGGTTAACAAGTTGCGGGAGTATTGTTTAAGAGCGAGTACCTAATTTTTCTTTTCAAATTCGCCCATGTCAATACTGATTTTAAGTGGATTTTTACCGGCGTTAATCAACTTACGAGTCTCATCATAGAACTCCGGCGTGAAATAATTCTCTTCCCGAGTGATATTAAATTTAGGTGTACCAGTCTCGCCGAGATTTTTAACACAGCGGAAGGCATGTAATGCCATCATGTGAGATATATATCGCATACCTATACTCAGTTTTGTACTAATTTCAGAGTCATTTTGAGGTAGGTTTCCATGTCCCCTGTATACTTTGAAAGAACTACTGGATAACAGCAAGGTCGGATTACGATAACCTTGCTGTTTTTCAACCATCTCATATGGTGCGAAAGAATCTAAGGTCCATTCGTCATAACCTAAAACTATCTGATTGATACCAAAATATCCTACAGGCTCTTCCTTAGGACCTAATTTCACATCTTTATCCTCAGAGAGTCCTTTAACAGCCTTTTCCCATTGAGCTTCTGAGGGTAAATCCATTTTTTGTTGCCTACAATATGCTCGAGCATGATTCCATGTAACATACGCTAACTCTACTTTAGTGTTATCTCGTACAATACCTAGTTTGTAAGGCAATTTAATTTTACTTTTATTCACGAAATCTTGAAATTGCTTAGCGGTAACTAATTCCCGGTCAATTTCATATGCATCTAAATAAATCATTCGTTCGGGAGCAGCCATTGGTATTTGTGAATCTCCCATTAAGAATATTCCGTAAGGAATAATTATACTGTCGCTTGTTTGGCCTTCTTTTTCTTCACTGACAAGTAATTCGCGTTCTTTCAGGGTCTTGAAAGATTCTAGCTTTAGCCTCCTACTGCGGTCATTCTCATCTACTTTCTTTTGTCTATTCTGTATTTTTGTAACATTTCTCTTAGTTGATATATCGAGTACTTGCTGCTTATCTTTTTTACTACCGTAAACTAAAGCTTTAATTTCATCAGGGTTCATATTCAAGAAATCAGAGGAATCCGCTAGGATAGTGTTTTTATCTCGGGCGCAACGAAAACCGATATCTAGATTAAAGTTTTCAGTAGGATCAACTGTCACGTAAGAGCCGACTTTTATACCATTAACTGATGACTTGAAACTGCCTCCGTAAACTTTGTATTTGCCTTTTCCTTTGAACTTTTTTACTAGTTCATTTTTTTCGAGAATTTCTAATGGTTGATCGGCGTAATCTTGTGTCCATTCCGATACATTTCCAGCGAGTTGATATATCCCTTCATAAGTTCGAAATTGATGAAAAGAATTTACTGAACTGGTGGTCAAAGGTTTCTGAGAATGTGTAATGAAGGGTGCTTTTTGAAAACTTGGGAATTCATTTCCAAAAGGATATAACTGGGGAACTTGCCCTTGAGATGCTCGGATAAATTCAATCATACGAGGTAATCTTTTTCCTTGAAATCTGCAATAAAGACTGGCGTCGTACCAGTCCATTCCAGCAGCCGGTTGTTCAGCTCCAGAAAAACCATCAATTTTCAATGATAGTGGTTTATTAACGTCAGCTTTATCTATGAATTCTGCATATTTAGCATTGGTCACTTCGAATCGATCAAGATAAAACTGAGGTAGATTGTATTTAGTTGTACCAACATATGTTGGTCCAGCTTCAAACATGATCTCTGTACTATCATTCGCTCGCAGAGGCGCAATTAATAAAAAGCAGATGGCGAGTAATTTGAATATCAATCAAGCCACCTTTAAATTATTAAAATCCCGTTTATGGTCACTAATATATAGAATCTGATGACCATCAGTAAGCTTAAATTTATCGTCCACACGAAGTTGGCGCCCTTTTTCTAAAATACCAACAGTTCTAACATTGTCCCATTGCTCTTCGACTTTTTCACAAAGAGTTCCGAGAGAAATGTTCAGTACATTATTAGGGGCTCTCTCAATGTAGAACTGAAAGCCACGCTCATTGGTCAGTAAACTTTGCAATACAGGATTTAGTCCTAGAGCACTAACTCCTTGAACAATTAAGCCCGCTGCTAGTGATTCAAGTACTATGACTTCATTTGCACCTGATTCATACATAGTCAGCTCATTTTCACGATTTAGACATTGAACAATTATTATGCCTTTAGAATTTTTTTTCATATGCTTTTTGGTGTTCAATAATCGCATTAAGCTGACTCCATCATAGTCAGAGTTGTGGGTATCGTCAGCAAGAATAATAACTTTTCTGGCACTCTCGAGATTTGCTTTTATTAGTATTTGAGAGTGAATCGGGTTTCCTTTAATGAAGTGGACTTTAAGTTTCTGTAGAGCTTCCGGGTTTTCTTCGATTTGATCGGTTACAAAAGCTATTGGCATGGATCCCAATCGATCATCAAGCTGAATTTCTTTTACAATTTCTTTGATCTGTTGTTCTCCAGGGTAACCCAGAATAACAATATGATTTTGTTCTTTCATGCTAGAAAGTCCTCTCAGTTTTTTTGATTTTTTGGTGATATTATTCTGAACGTTTTCTAAAAGAATCGCTAAGATTGCGATGCCTAAAAGCATGGTTGGGACACCGACCAGAAATCTACCTAATGTTGTTTGAGGAAAAAAATCTCCATAGCCGACTGTAGTCATTGTTACCACTGACCACCAGACGGAATCCAAGTAGGTTAAGTTTTTTTGATGGGCACCTTCAATGAAGTAGAAAGCGAGACTGGAGCTTAAAATCATCATCATCACTAAAGGAATCAAAGGTACTTTACTACCGCTGAATAGATTCTTGAATTCAGATAGAATCACGTGAAAATGCATATTGATTTTACTCCTCAACAATCTTTCGGCTTTGAGAGATTCACAATGGAGGGTTTGAGTTGGTAAACTATACTTCATTATATGCAGCAAAATAGATTTCGGCGCTATCAACTTAATAAAAAGAGTTCTATACAAGTTCGCAACGAACATCCTTGGGTCTTCACAGGCAATTTATCCAGTGCCGCGAATGTATATCAATCGGGTCAGTGGCTAAAGCTTTTTGATGGCTCGAACAGAGTTATAGGTTACGGTATTTATTCAGGTGATGATCGTATTGGAATACGTGTCTTTCATTTTGGTGAAACTGTACGTAATCGCTTTTTTTACAAAAAGCTTCGTGAGGTTATTCATAAGAAGGAGAAATTACTCACGGAAACTGACGGTGTACGATGGATTAATGGTGAAAGTGATGGTTTTCCGGGTATTACCGTTGACCAATACAGCGATTATCTAGTCGTACAATATTATTCTCCTTCGCTCTATGGTCTGGCTCGCTTAGTAAGTTTTCTGATGAGTCATGTATTAGAAAAAAGCCCAGTAAATATCCTTGTAAGATCAGCTACTAAGATAGGTCTTAAGTCTGGCAATGGTCTCAAACCACCTCGATGGACGCGTGGTAAAGCTCCGATTGGACCCGTGCAAGTTTTTGAAGGAGAGCAACGTTATTATGTAGATCTAGAATCGGGTCAAAAAGGTGGCTTTTTCTTGGATTTAAGAGGCTCAAGGAGAGCTTTATCAAAGCTTGACCTAACGGGCATGCGTGTTTTAAATCTATTCAGCTATTCAGGTGCTTTTTCTGTCATAGCTTTGCAACGCGGTGCCGCAGAAGTTGTCTCTGTTGATCAGAGTCGACAAGCGCAGGAAATTCATCGTAAAAACTTAAGCCTGAATGGCTTGGATGATGGTAGAGATCGTTTAGTTTGTTCGGATGTTTTTCGGTTTTTAGCAAATTTGGAAGACAAAGATAAATTTGATCTAATTATTATTGATCCTCCCTGTATGGCCAGTAAAATGACTCAGGTCCCGATGGCACTAAAGAAATTGGAGCAATTACACTATTTAGCCCTTTCTCATCTTAATGATGAGAGTCTTTGGTTTAGTATTTCGTGCACAGCTAGATTTACCTATGAAGATTTAGTGTCCTCGGTAGGTAAGGCTTCAAAATCAATTTTTGGTAAGGGTAAAACTCAGATCGCAGAAGTAATTTCTGAGGAAGTGGATCATACTACGATTAAATGCTTTCCTGAAGGTCGCTATCTCAACCAAGTATTATTTGCTAATTTTAAGTTAAAAATTAAGTAATAAGGCGATGGCTTTACGGTATCTAGACTTCTACATCAGTGTCAGATTGAGATTCAAAACGAGAATGTGGTTGATTATCAAAGTGTGGCTTACGGTCCTCAAAGGCCGCCCTACCTTCCTCTATAAGATCTCCAATTTCTGATAGGTATCGTCTCGAATGATGAACTAGATTCAGTTTTTTAACTCCAGCCTTACGCGCCAATAAGCCCGAGAGGTATGAAGTACAATGATGATGGCGTTTGGCAAAATCCCAATCGACATGCCTAAAAAATGATTCTATGTAGAGTTCATCGAGATTTTTGAAAAAACTTTCCAGCTTCTCGTGATTCGCACCACCTCCTAAATGATCCATAGCATAACCAAGACTGAAGCCATCCGTTTCTTGTAAACAATGGAAAAGTTTATAGGCAGGCATACTTGTTTCTGAATTAATTTCTATTTCATCGTCAGGTTTATTTTTACGAAAAGCGTTCTTAAGATTTTCAATCCAAGGTCCGGGTTTGAATGGTATCTCAGTCATATTAATGCGAGTATTTTCCTGCATACGATAAGCGATCGAATCTATTTTGTGATCAAGAACGCAAAAGCTAACTGAGATAGTGCCCTTTTGAAATATCACGTCACTACGCTCACGTCTTATGTATCGGATACGCCAATCCGGTGGAGATAGTCTGAAAATTTTAAAGACTCCATCTCGTTGTACTTCGCGAACTTCGAAATAAGAGCCATTTCGCCCGATTAAGTTCCAAGTATAGGCCATTAGTTTGCCCTGTACATTATCAACAATGCCCTTCGGACCGGTTATTATTAAAGTATTACGGGAACCGGCTCGATTACGCAAAATTGCGTCAAAATTAACGAAGTGATCAACATGGGTATGGGTTACAAAAACCGCTTTGGTACGCATAACATCGCTTATTTGTAGGTTAGAAGCCACCCCACAATCAAATAAATAACTGTGCGGATGATTGTCAGGCGTAGCCATGACACAAATGTCTTCGGTGATTTTACTTTTTAGCTCACTGTGAATCAAAAGAATTACCTGTCTTGATGGGCTGTTTGATTTTATCTTAATTCATGAGGCATGGGAAGTGACAGTAACGGCTTTAGAAGTTACAATGTAACGTTTTAATTCAACAGACCTCTTTAAATTATTGGAGATACAGTAATGGAGCTTACTGAACATAATCAAGAACTTTACAAAATTCGTCACTCTTTGGCACACATATTGGCTCAAGCAGTGCTCGAGATTCAACCTGATGCTGAACTTGGCTTTGGACCTCCCATAAGTACTGGTTTTTATTATGATTTTCGTCTCAGTAAGCCTTTCAGCCCTGAAGATTTAAAAGATATTGAAAAACGGATGAAAAAGATTATTAAATCTAATCAAAAATTTGAGCAGTATGAAAAGAGTAGCGATCAGACTGTGGATTATCTGAAAAATCACAATCAACCTTTGAAAGCTGAGTATGCTGGAGAACTGGGTGAAAAGTTTGAGAATTTATCTTTTTATCAGAATGGTCCTTTTACAGACATGTGCGAAGGACCTCATGTTGAATCTACCCGTAAAATACCCAAGGGTTGCTTCAAGCTTGATTCTATAGCAGGCTCCTATTGGCGAGGCGATTCTAGTCAGCCCATGCTAATGAGAATTTATGGTTTAGCTTTCGAATCAAAAGATAAACTTACTCAATTTATTGAAGAGCGTCGTTTAGCTCAAGAGCGCGATCACCGTAAATTGGGTCGAGAGTTAGATTTATATGTGATGGATGATGAAGTAGGTCAGGGTCTGCCATTATGGTTGCCTAACGGTACAGTTTTGAGAGAAGAATTAGAGTCTCTTGCTAAGGATATGGAATTTCAGCAGGGCTATCAAAGAGTAGCCACGCCCCATATTACCAAAGAGAGCCTATATTACACGTCAGGTCATCTTCCCTACTATAAAGATACGATGTATGCGCCTATAGAAATTGATGGCGACAATTATTATCTAAAGCCTATGAATTGCCCACATCATCATAAGATTTTTGATTCTAGATTGAGGAGTTACAGGGAACTACCCTTACGTTTGGCTGAATATGGCACCTGTTATCGATATGAACATTCAGGTAGTCTCTCAGGACTTCTCAGGGTCCGAGCATTGGCTATGAATGATGCTCATATTTACTGTACTGAAGATCAGGTACGAGATGAGTTTAAGGCGGTTCTTCAAATGCATAAAGATTATTACGAAAAGTTTCGTATCAATCAATATTGGACTCGTTTGAGTTTACATGCCTCGGATGGGGAAAAATTTATTGAAGCAGGAGATCGCTGGGAATTTGCAGAAGGCATTGTGCGTGAGTGTCTCGAAGACTTGGACATTCCCTTCACTGCAGAACGTGGTGAGGCAGCTTTTTATGGTCCCAAGGTAGACTTTCAGATTCGTAACGTAATCGGACGTGAGGAGACAGCCTCTACGAACCAACTCGATTTTCTAGTGGCTTCCAGATTTGGATTAAAGTATAAAGGAGAAGATGGTAAGGAACATGAGCCATACATAATTCATAGAGCTCCATTAGGTACACATGAGCGTTTTATTGCGTTCTTGATTGAGCATTTTGGAGGTGCTTTCCCTACATGGATGGCACCAGTACAGGTTCGCCTTATTCCCGTAGCAGAAGCTTTTGTTGATTATGCATATGAAATACAGCAAATATTGCATCGACAGAGTTTTAGAGTGCAACTGGATGACTCAAACGATTCTTTTGGTAAAAAGATTCGTAACGCCGTGACCAGCAAGATTCCAAATATGTTGATTTTGGGAGAAAAAGAAATGCAATCGCGTTCGATTACCTGGCGACGTTACTGTAAAAAAGAACAAGTTTCCTTGGGTCTTGATGATTACATTGGTTTGCTAAAAAGAATGCGTGATCAGCGCTTTATGGATAATTTTGAGGATACACAATTACCTTTGGAGGACTAGTCAATGATTTTAATTACGGGGGGAGCCGGGTTCATTGGTTCGGCTTGGGTATGGCATCTTAATCAGTTGGGTGAAAAGAATATTGTTATTGTTGATCATCTAGGTACTTCAGATAAATGGCGTAATTTGGTACCTCTAAATTACAGCGACTATATTGAGAAGGATGACTTCCTGACATCTCTTAAAGCTGGTTTATATAAAGGTCAATTTAGTGAGGTTTATCATCTTGGAGCATGTTCTGCTACAACTGAATCTGATGCCAGTTATTTAATTCATAACAACTTTGAATACAGCAAAGTACTACTAAATTTTTGTACAGAAGAGGATATCACTTTGTATTATGCCTCTTCAGCAGCAACCTATGGTGATGGTGGGCGTGGCTACTCTGACTTTGCGGAACTGTCTGATTTAAGACCATTAAACATGTACGGATATAGCAAGCATATGTTTGATAGATACGTGCATGCTCAAGGGCTTCTCGATAAAGTAGTCGGTCTCAAGTTTTTCAATGTATGGGGACCTAATGAATACCATAAAGGTAGTATGCGCTCGATGGTAGTAAAAGCTTATGAGCAAATTCAGCAGACTGGTAAGGTGCAATTATTTAAGAGTCATCATCAAGACTATGAAGATGGTCGACAAATGCGTGACTTCGTTTACATCAAAGATGTTGTGAGAATGATGCAGAGTTTGCGACAGAATAAACGTGTTAACGGATTAATCAATATTGGTTCGGGAAATGCGCATACATGGATTGATTTGATCAATCCAATCTTTGAGGCTCTGGAGCTTGAATCCCGAATTGAATTTATTGATATGCCTCCAGTATTACGTGAGAAATATCAATATTTTACCCAAGCGGACATGCGTAAATATGATCAGGCTGGTTTAGAGAGATTTGAAACTCCCTTGTCTGATGCTGTTCAAGATTTTGTAATGAATTATCTCCGAACAGATCAGGTATTGGGATACTAGGAAATACTCCAATGTATTACCAGGAACCTGTCTTTCGTCCCCCTAGTGAAGCTCGATCTTTATTAGTCCAGTGTTCGATTGGTTGTTCTTACAAGTGTACTTTTTGTGCTATGTATCGAACTAAAAAGTTCGCGATTCGTCCGTTAACCGAAATCAAACAAGATCTTCAAGAATCCAAACAAATCCATGGTGATCAGATTCGAAAGATATTTCTATTAGATGGAAACGCTTTTCTAATGCATCCTAGAATGATGATTGAAGTTTGTGAGTTGGCCTTCAAACTTCATCCGAACCTTCAACGAGTAGCTTGCTACGGTCATGCTGGCGATATTTTAAGAAGAAGCGATCAAGAATTACTTGCTGTAAGGAAAGCTGGCTTGAAGATCGTTTATCTAGGAGTAGAAACAGGTGATGATGAACTTTTAAGAAAGATCAATAAAGAAGCTAGCAGTGACGAAATTGCTTTGGCAACTCAACGGTTGCATGCGGCTGGGATTATCGTTTCATCAACTATTTTACTGGGCTTAGCAGGAAACGATAGTAAGTTATCTCAACAGCATGCAATTCAAACTGCTAAACTGGTCAATCGAATGAAACCGCCTAGCAGAAGACCGTGGTATGTTTCAGCACTAACTTATATTCCTGTGCCCGATACCGAGATCCATGATGAGGTTCAAAGAGGAGAGTTTCATTGTGCCGAACCTGATCAAATATTATCTGAATTAGATACTTTTTTCACAAATTTAGATGACGAATTAAAAGGTTGTATATTTCGCTCCAATCATGCTTCTAATTACCTTCCATTACAGTCCAACGAATTAGGTCGAGATCGCCATAAGTTGAAGCAAGTGGTTCAAGGTGCACTTACTAATCCAAGTATTTTGAGGGCTGACTGGATGCGTGGATTATAAGGTTTGATCTAATTCATTAATGAGTTTGATGGTTTTCGATTCTAGCTGCTTAACACGGACTGAATTTATTGTCTGTTTACAGTTAGGATTTATATACTGCAAAAGCAAATAAAGCCCAGCCTGCAAGCAGGCTGAGTCCACCAAACGGTGTAATGGCTCCCAACCATCTTATGCTAGTAAGAGCCAGTATGTAAAGTGAACCACTAAAAATTAGCATTCCAATAATTAGTGCCCATCCTGACCATAAAAACCAGTGAGTATCACCAAACAATTTGAGGCTCAGGGCTACAATAGCCAGTCCTAAACAGTGCAGCATGTGATACAACACAGCGGTGTTCCAAATATTAAGCATTTCTTGCGATATTTTTTGTTTAAGGCCGTGAGCACCAAATGCACCGAAGGCTACTCCTAAAAACATTCCTATACCACTCATAATAAGAAATTGTTTAACCATATGGTTCTCCTAATAGATTAATAAAATGCCGCTGAAGAGGCAAATTCCTAAAAGCATCACGGTGATGCAGTAGCCCATTATTTGACTGGCTTTCAAACCGGTTATACCAAGTAGTGCTAATGCCCAGAATGGTTGTAAAAGATTAGTCCACTGGTCACCATAGCAGAAAGCTAGAATAGTCTTCGATAAGTCACCATTAAGTTGCTGAAGTACTTCCACCATGATTGGCCCTTGAACGGCCCACTGCCCTCCTCCAGATGGTACGAAGATATTGAGTATGCCAGCACTGAAAAAAGTGAGTAGAGGTAGTGAACTTTTACTCGCTGTAGCCACAACAGTGTTAACCGTCATGTTTGCTAATCCGCTAGATTTCATCATACTCATAATACCTGCGTAGAGAGGAAACTGAAGAATAATACCAGAACAAGCCTGCACACCTGCATGGATGGCTTTAACATAACGAATCGGTGTACCGTGAAATAAAATCCCCAAACTTAAAAATAAAAGATTCACATTATTCAAGTTAAGAAACTTTTGCCAGCCTAATTTTTGTACCAATAGACTGACCATTATTACTCCTGCAGAACCAAGTAAAAATGCTAGAGCTTTAGAATTTTCTAGTTTAGTGGCTAAACCATCAGCACCTGATAACTCAGGTAAATCCTTGGAAGTACTGTCAATTTCAGGAAGCACTTCATTAATACTGATCATTTCCTCTTCATTTTTTGGTGACATTAAATAAAATAAGACAGGTAATCCAATAATCAGAAGTCCACTTACCATAAGATTCAATGAATGAAACAGGGTAAGTGATGGGTCAATAATTCCTATTTTGGATTCAAGAAAATGACCTGATTGATTTAGTGTTAAAGGTGCGGAACCGCTTAATCCTCCATGCCAAACTGCAAGTCCCATATAACCCGCTGCACCTAATAAAGGATAATGAACTTTCAGACCTCTTAAATGACATGCTTTGGCGACTTCTCTAGCTAATAATGCTCCAACTACAATGGCGAGTCCCCAATTAATGAAGCCAGTTAAAACAGAAACAAGACATACCATAGCAGCCGCTGATGCTGAGTTTTTTGGTATAGTAGCGACTGTTTTAACTAGAAAAATAACTGGTTTACTACTTGCTAGTGCATAGCCTGTGACTAGAACAAGACACATTTTCATTGAGAATTTTAATAAGTTCCAAAGCCCAGATACCCAGAAACCAAAAATCTTAACAGCATCATGAGGTGTTAAACACCATGCAAGGCCAAAAGTTAGAAAGCTAAGTAAAATTGCAAATATGAATGGATCGGGCATCCAGCGTTCTGCCTTAGCGCACATGTAGCGTCCCAGTGCTTCCACTAAAACCTCCGACTAATTTCTAGTGTTTAACTTTT
>JAYZAC010000126.1:0-14176 GCA_036339875.1 bacterium
CTGCTTCATCAAGTATAGGCCAAAAATGTTTGCAGCATGCGGAATAATCATACTCTGAAGAGAATTAACCCATTCTAGCTTTGTGATAATGACATATTGAGGAACTATAAACATCATCCCAGGAATCATCATACTTGCCCAAAATGTTACATATAAATAAGTCTTACCAGTAAACTGCTTTTTAGCAAAAACATATCCCCCGAGAGTACAAAGCAGAATAGTTAGAAGGGCCGTACCCACACTAACTATTAAAGAATTAAAGAAAGCCCGACCGAAGGTGAAATCATCGCCCCTGGGATGATGCCCAAGGATTTTCTTATAATTACCTAAAGTGTATAATTTGTTTGAGAAAAACAATTTGTTAGCTTTATCTAGAGCCTCGACCCGCAAAGCTTTTATCGCATTCTGTCCCTCGAAATCCCTTAAGTTGCGAATTGAGATTCCATACTTCTTTCTAAATTCACGATAGATCTGTATATCTATTTGTGACCAATTTAATTCTCTGTAGCGAGTAGGTTCATCTAAATTGAGTAAAATTTTGGGATCTGATACGAACCAGCGATTTATTAATCGAAGGTTACTAGGATTTAGTAATGGTATTTCACGCAAGTTAGACGGATTGTCATATTCTCCATTATGATCACGGTAAGTCACAATTATTTGAGCATCTCGTTTACTAAAGCCCAAGTCGAGTAATAATTTCTCATCCACCTTATTAATATCATATTGAGGGGAAAATTTCGCTCTCAAGGTTCCCTTTTCAGATGGACTTAAAGAGCGTTGAAGCATGTCTGAAAACAATAGTTCGATTTCTTGCCAACTAGGGACAGAACCAGGTTTGTACAAATCTTTTATTTTTTGCTTTAAGTGTACAGAGCTGACCCCGCTAACATCTAAGCCCATGGTTATCAACTCCGACTTCTTTACCTCCAAAAAGTTTATCTTATTACTGGGAATATATAAAAATTTATCTCCAGTACCCGGCACCTTGAAGGAAGTTACAAACATCCATAAAAATGGAAAAAGAAAAAATAATGCTGCGATTGTTAAAATCAAATAGTATACAAGGGAACCTAACCGTTTTTTCAAATTCATTAAACTTCCTCAGGTGATAACCAACGAGCATTTAAGTAACTTACCAGTAGGGCAAAAATAAGCATTAGATAACTCATAGCCGCCGCATAACCATACTGACCAAATGAAAATCTTTCCCAGAGATAAAAGCCTGCTATTTTTGTGGCTCCCAATGTTTGGTTCATAAACAAACCAGTACTATCCACGAATGTTGGACCACCACGCGCATCTGTCATGGCATAGATCTCTGTAAAACCATTTAAGGCCGCCATAACCCCCGTAACTATCAAAAATAGAATCGTTGGCTTTAATAACGGAAGTGTAATGTTGAAAAATGTTTCCCACTTATTAGCCCCATCCAGTGAAGCGGCCTCGTACAAGGCCGGGCTGATGTTACCCAAAGAAGCAAGGAATAAGATCATACCGAAACCAGAGCCTTTCAATATCATGGCAATAGCAATTGCGGGAAGTGCAATCCAAGGGTCTCCTAAAAAACCTGTCTCATGGAATGCGTCGATACCCATATACCGATCCAAAATCCGCGTCAAAATACCGAACTTCGGGCTATAAATAAGTTGCCAAATAAAACCAACAACTAACATGTCTAAAACATTTGGCAAAAAAAACGCAGAACGAAAAAAGGCTTTTCCGAAAAGTCCTGAATTTAATATCAAAGCCAGTAATAAGCTTACAAAAATTGTCCCAGGGATAGTCATTCCAGCATATAGAAGCGTCAAAACCATTGACCATCTAAATTCACCATCCTGTAAGAGATCTAAATAATTGCCCCATCCGACCCATTCCATCTTACTGAAAACATCAAATAGATCGGTATAAACACCGACCTTATAAAAACTTAACCAAAAGGAATAGAAGACTGGAACCAACAAAAATACGGTAAAAATACACAAGAAGGGTAGTAAGAATAGATAAGCTGTGAAGTTATCTTTTAATTTCATATTCTAAACTTCCCACAAAAGAAGGTTTTAACCTTAAGCCTATACACTTATTGGGCTCTATCCAACTAATTGCTGACACACCGCCGCTCTGCATAATCTCTATTTCACCTGTCATCTGCTCTACCGTGTTTGCCGCTAGAAAAGCCGCAATGGCTGCACTAGAACAAGCTTCAGTCCAACCGCAACCACGTTCCCAAACCTTCAGTTGAATCCAATTTTTACCAATAAAAGCCAGTCCAACATTGATACCATCGGGATATAACTCCGGTGACTTAAAATGTGATTCTAGCTTTCCCTCTTCTAGCTTGTCAAAGCTAATAAACGGGTTATTGTATAGTAACTCGTTTGGCTTATCTGTAAACTTTGAAAAAATTGCATGCTCGTTTCCAACATTCCACAACGAGTAGTTGTAATCTGCCAAGCGATGTTCAAATAAGTAGCGATCCTTTATGGAGCTAAACTGTTCTAAATTCAGTTCGATGTAATCACCCAACTTCGATGTGTAAAAAATACCATTAATAAGCAAGTGCCGCTCAGTATTAAAATATGAAGCAAGGCAAGCAAAACCGTTACCGCTGAAAGTAGCGAAAGAACCGTCCGAATTTATTAGAAAGCATTCAACTTTACCATTCTTTAGTTCATGGTGAAGAATTACCCCATCTGCACCAAACCCTTTTTTTCTGTCGCACAATCTAACAATTGGTTCAACATAAGCCGGTGAGATTTTAGACTGCATTGAACCCATTCGTTTCTCATAATCGATGAGCGGAGCAATCAAAAAATCATTACCCAAACTCTGGTATTTACGCCAAAACATGTGTCTAAAGCTGCGCCAATAGAGTATTGTCAACCTTGGCCGGATACTTCTTCATGACTTTATTAATAAAACTCGTCAACAACTTATTTTGTTGATCTTTTAACAATAGTTGATGCAAACGATCTCTAACCTCACCAAAGCTGGAGACTTTTCCGGGTACTGTCTTTACGTATCTTAGAATATGATGACCATTATTGTTAACCCCAGAAATTAACTCTGGATGGACTTCTCCTTCTTGCAAAGTCTCAGCAATCTGATGCATTTGCGGAGTTACCTCACTCTTATCCAGATAACGCATATCACCACCATGTATTTTGGTGGCTGGATGTTCGCTATGCTCCTTAGCCACTTGAGCAAAACCTCTTGGGTCATCAAGAACCATATTAAGGACTTTCAACGCCTTACTGCGTTCATTGATGAAAATATGACTGACCCATCGACCTACACTTTTAACGAATTTATCCTTGTGGATATCATAGTAAGATTTCAAATCTGAATCAGCCACTACTGCTTTCGAAAAAAGCTCTTTACGTTTGAATTCAACAACAAGCTGTTCTCGGTACGCCTGACCTTTGAAGCTTACTTCTTTGTGGACACCAGCAGAATACTGACTGGGACTTTGCTTATACTTTCTAAATAATAAATCAAACTCCATAGCAAGGTCCCTTAGTTCGCCTTGATTCTCCTCTGCTTTTATAAAAAAATCCTTGGGAAGAACACTACGCGCGAGTTTAAGATAGCGTTGCGACACAGCTTGGTTATTAATCATGTAAACGCCTTCGGAGTTTAGCTCTACATCGAACTCAAACTTAAGTGGATTGCTTAATTTTGAGAGCAAACTACGAATTCTTTGAAATGTTAAAGTACTTTGAATGAAGGGAGCAACATTCTTCAGAGGAGAATGCACTTTAAGTGAATCTGAAACCTTCTTCATTAAGAAATAGCGGCCCTCGAATGGAATTACAGCCGTTAGCTTACCAGCGGATGAAGATCTGAGGACCCTAAGAAACTGAAATGGTATTTTACTCTCCGATTGATTCACATACTTCTTTTTTTCTAATGAACTCTGTTTAAATTTTTCGAGGCTATTTATTTCCTGTAGTGAAGAGGCCTTATCACTCTCAATTAATTCGAAGTTGTAGACCTCATCTAATTCAAATAGACTTTTATTATCTTCGTAATAAGATTGTATATCCGTCAGATCGATAGGTTTAATCTGTTGCCTCAGTAATTCGGTTACGAACACTTTGAATTTAAAGTCATCTAATTGTTTAATAAATCCAACATTCTCTTCAAGACCAGAATCACGGCTATCCTCTAAAATTGCGTAGTGCTTATGAAGTTGTTCCAAAAATTTCTTTTTTTGCTCCATACGAGGCAAACCGGCAATCTCTGGACGTGATTGATAATCTTGAAATCGTCTATTGAATTCCTGCTTTCGTACAATTGATTCACCAACTTTAAGTACCATAGGCTCAATGATTTTTCGTTGAGCTTTGTTTAACTGGTCATCTAGTTTGATTTTATCCCACACCAGTTCTTGAATTTGTAGCGTAATTTGTTCGGATACTATGCTCGGTAATCGCTTCTTCAGATCGTCCGCAACGGTCTTATTGATGTTTTGACGAAAATCTGTAGATATTAAAAAAGGAATACCCATAAATTGACCAAGTTGCAATAACAATAAGAAACCCACCAAAAAATACAGTAAATTTATCTTGAGGTTTTGATGATTTGTTTTCAAAGGCTGATTCATTTGTCTGTCACCACCGTGTATGAGTCTCGCGAGATTATAGATTGACCCTAAAAGCTTGTCAAAATGTATTAGTTTTGAGCCTATTTTGTATATTTAAAGGTAATTCCTGAATCTAAATTGAAATCAATAATTTTCGTTACTCATGGAGCTTTCACAATGTTTATGCTAGTATTTTGCGCTTTTTGAATTGAGGAGTGAAAAATGAGTGTAACAGCAGTCGGTTCAATTGCACTAGACAGTCTTATTTTACCTAGTGGCAACCATATTGATATTCTTGGGGGATCAGCCTCTCATTTCTGCACCTCATGTGCCCTTTTCGATACTACTGTGAACATAGTAGGAGTCGTAGGAAAGGATTTCCCGGAGAAACATATTGAACATTTCAAAAGTAGAAAAGTTAATACAGAAGATCTCCAAGTTGAAAATGGTAAAACGTTTCGATGGTCGGGTGAGTACAAAATTGATGAAATGGATCAAGCTATAACTCATGACACTCAGTTGAATGTTTTCGAGTCTTTCCATCCGGTACTTTCTGATCAGAGCTCTTCACCAAGATTTTTGTTTCTTGGGAATATCCATCCAGGTTTGCAGCAAGAGGTCGCTCAAAAAGCAGATGCAGACTTGATAATTATGGACACAATGAACCTATGGATTCAAAACACTAAGGAACAATTGATTGAAGCCGTCAAAGAAGTCAACGTACTTATTATAAACGAAACAGAAGCGCGAGACTTCACAGGTAAGGAGCGTTTAATTGATGCCGCTAGAGTTATTCAGGAAATTGGTCCTAGAGTTGTGGTTATTAAAAAAGGTGGCGAAGGAGCCATGCTTGTAAATGAAAACGATTTGTTTTTATGTCCTAGCTACCCCGTGAAAGAAGTTGTTGACCCCACGGGCGCAGGAGACTCATTCGCAGGAGGATTTGTAGGATACTTGGCCGAACAACAAAGTTTATCTACAGAACATTTCAGAAGGGCAGTTGTTCATGGCAACGTAATGGGCAGTCTCAATGTTGAAGGTGTCGGCTTAAAAGTTCTCTCCGAAAGCAATCGAAAACTAATTGAAGATCGCTACAATGAATATAGAAAGCTAACTTCGTTCTGAACTCGTAGTCCAGACTATCGTTATATCTAGGCACTTTTGGATAGCACAGGAGAGTAATAATGTGTGGAATTGTCGGCTACATTGGATCAACCTACCAAGCTAGTCAAATCGTATTAGATGGACTAGAAAAGCTGGAGTATCGTGGTTATGACTCGGCAGGTATCGCTATTTATCAGAAAAGTGATGGCAAGATTCATGTTCGTAGAGATAGTGGCAAGCTGCGAAACATAAGAAAGCAACTCGAAAAGAATTTAACCAATAACAATGTTGGTATTGGACACACTCGCTGGGCTACACATGGACGTCCAACACAAAATAATGCGCATCCACACAAAGACCATGAAGGCCGCGTCGTAGTAGTTCATAATGGAATCATCGAGAATTACTTAGATATTAAAGAAAAGCTACTCGCATCTGGCCATGAATTTAGCTCTGAAACAGATACTGAGATAGTGGCCCACTTAATTGCCTATCATGATCGAGGTAATCCTTTCGAAGCATTTATGAGCGCACTTCGCGAGTTAAAAGGAGCCTATGCCTTAGCCATCCTTTTCAGAGATCAACCTGATCAAATTTTTGTTGCTCGCAAGAATTGTCCACTTTTAGTCGGTATCACAGAGAATGAGGGTCAATTCGTAGCATCAGATGTAGCTCCAATGCTTTCTTACACAAGAGACGTTGTCTTCTTGGATGAAAATCAAGCCGGTATTGTCTCTAATGAAGGCTTAAAGCTTTTCT
This sequence comes from bacterium, assembly GCA_036339875.1. Taxonomy (GTDB): domain Bacteria; phylum Muiribacteriota; class UBA6191; order UBA6191; family UBA6191; genus JAYZAC01. The sequence continues at coordinate 6,449 of JAYZAC010000126.1, forward strand.
GCGTCAACACTGGAGAACCCATATCATTCCAAATCGAAAGAGTGGAGTGGAATCCAGTAATGGCTGAAAAACAGGGTTACAAGCATTTCATGATGAAGGAAATTCATGAACAACCTGATGTGATAAGAAATACTATCGGTACCCGCACTTCCGAAGAACAAGGTGAGATTCTACTCGAGGATATAGGAATAGATTCAGCTCGCGCTCGAAGCCTTAATAGAATCGTAATTACTGCATGTGGTACGGCTTATTACGCAGGCTTAGTAGGAAAGTATCTCCTTGAAAAAGCGGGTCAAATTCCTGTTGATATTGATTTGGCGTCCGAGTTTCGTTACCGAGACCCTATCTTGGACGAGAACACACTTGTTATTGCGGTTTCCCAATCAGGTGAAACCGCTGACACTTTGGCAGCGATAGACTTAGCTAAGCAAAAGGGTGCCCACACTTTAGGAATTATAAATGTCAAAGGTTCTACCATGACTCGCAAGGTAAACGGGACTCTGTATATTCATGCTGGCCCTGAAATAGGCGTTGCTTCAACAAAGGCATATATGGCAATGCTTGTAGCTTTTCAACTTTTGTCAATGTACTTGGGCAGATTACGGGGTAATCTCGAAGCTGAAAGATGTCGCGAATTAATCCATGATCTTAAAGTTATTCCACAATTGATTGAAGAAATGTTAAAGGAAAAGAAATTGGTAGAAGAAATTGCTTCTAAATATATGAATTTTTCCAATTTCTTATTTTTAGGGCGAGACATTAATTATCCCACAGCTTTAGAGGGTGCATTAAAATTAAAAGAAATATCATACATCCACGCTGAAGGTTATGCGGCAGGGGAAATGAAGCACGGTCCAATTGCATTGTTAGATAAAGACTGTCCTGTTGTAGCAGTAATGACCCGTGGCCCACTATATGAAAAAATCGTCTCTAACGTTCAAGAATCAAGATCGCGGGATTGTAGAGTTTTAGGAATTATAACCAAGAATGATCGCCAAGTTTTGCATCATGTTGATGACGCACTCGAGGTACCCGATATTGATCCTGTGCTTTCTCCGCTAATTAATGTACTACCCTTACAATTATTTGCATATTATGTAGCAGACCTGAAGGGCGCCGATGTGGACCAACCGCGTAATCTAGCAAAGTCTGTAACAGTAGAGTAGATTTGGATATAATTAATATATTCATTTTTTATACATTAGCACACTTTTGAACTGCGATTTTTCTTATATCAGTGCGGAACACATAATCGTCATTACTCTATCTAAAATAAAAACATAGCGACTATTCAATCAAATAATCAGTTAAATTAAGGAAATTATTAATGGATAAAATCTCAATAATATTGGCTGCCGGAATGGGCAAAAGAATGCGTTCTGATCTACCCAAAGTTATTCATACCATACATTCCAAACCGATGGTAAAGTATGTGATTGATGCCGCTGAATTAGCAGGGGTCAAAAAGCATATACTAGTTGTGGGTCACAAAAAGGAACTTGTGGAGGAGGCTTTAGCTGGAGAGGACTACCTTTATGCAGTTCAAAAAGAGCAAAAGGGGACTGGACATGCTGTTCAATGTGTATCCCAAGTCGTTACTGAAAACGACCGAGATCGACTAGCTCTGATTTTATGTGGAGATACTCCATGCTTGCGACCTGAAACATTGCATCTATTTTTAAGACATTATGAGACTTCTAATCTTGATTTATTGGTATTATCCACTCCAGTCAAAGATCCTTCTGGTTATGGACGAATAATGCGAGATAAAAATAATCTTTTTACAAGCATTCGCGAACACAAAGACTGTAACGAACAAGAATTACGAATTAATGAAATTAATACGGGAATATATGCTGGTCAACTTGGTCTATTCTTAGACCTCCTCCACGAAGTTAAAGATGATAATGAACAAAGTGAGTTTTATTTGACAGATGTAGCTGAAATAGCGAAACAAAAAGGTCTAAAAATTGAGGCTCGCTGTCTTGGTGCGGAAAATGAATTTCTGGGTGTAAATTCTCCAGCTCAACTGGAATTAGCTAGGACTATCTTAACTCAACGTGAAGATTCAACTGGTTATTTCTAGAATCATATATAACTAACAGGAGTAGAAGTACTGGCTCTATTAAAACAAAAAAGCTAGAATTACGACTGTTTTTGTTAATATACGTTTGTCCTAGGTCGAAAAAATCAAGAAGAACCCGGGAATGCGAGGGAATCCATGAAGTGTCCAGCCTGCGGATTTGAAAATGAAGCAGAGAATAAATTCTGTAATCAATGTGGTGCGAGTCTTGATGAATCATTAGATACTAATGATGATTTTTTTGATTTAGATGTTGAATCTTCATCAAACGAAGATCAAAGTGATTTGCTAGACGGTGATTTTGGTACTATTCAAGATACCAACGATGATAGTTTAGATGATCTATTTAATATTGATGAAGAAACTGAAATCGATAAAATCACATCTACCCAAGTAATCAATTCAGATGATGAATTAGATGATCTTTTTACTATCGATGAAGAAATCGATAGCGAGTTAGCCGATCCTGAGGCAGAGATTAATAGCACACAAGAGGTAGAACTATCCGACACCGAAAAAGGCGATGAATTATCAGATAATGTGACAGTACAAGACGAAATTGAAGCAGAATCACCAGAGAGTGATTTATTTGAAACTAACGACTCCTCCGATGGAGATCTTTTAACCGATGATTCAGACTTGTTTGGGGATCTTAGTGGGGTCGAAGATAAATCCGCTGAGAAGATTTTAGAAATTGGTATTGATAATGACAGCTTAGACGAGGTCGTTTCTGATTTAGATGATCTATTCATGGACGACTCTCCTACAGAACCATCGATCGCTAATCCAATTAGCGAAGCATCTGAAGATTTTTTAGAAGTTCAAGAATCTTCACAGGTAGCAAATTTTGAACCCAACATTGCGGCCGAAAATGAGGAAGTTTTTTCAGAGAACAATAGCGAACCAGAGGATGATTTTTTAACAGATGATGATTTTGAGTCGGATGCCGATTTTGACTCAGAGGATATTTTTGGCTCAGATGATGATCTAGATAAAGAAGATGATTTCGAGTCTGATGATGATTTCGAATCAGATGATGATTTTGACTCCAGTGGTGATTTCGATTCTGAGGATAAAGACGATTTGAATGATGACTTTGATGGGGATGATATCTTTGGGTCAAAAGAAAATGAAGCTGATGATTCAGATATAGACTCTATTTTTGACGATAATGACCAATCTGAAGAATTTACTCAATCAAGCAATGAGGAAGAGGAAGAGGAAATTGGCGACCTAATTAGTCAATTAGGAGAAAAAGGAATATCAAACGAATCCTTAGCCAATCTTATTGATGTCGAAAAAAAGAATATTCCTCAAGATTTATTAGGTATTTTAGATACATCTGACGATGAAGATGGTCGCTACCAAGCTGTTGTCACGTTATCTCAAACTTATGATTTGCAATACGTCTCGCGATTTATAGAGTTACTTAGTGATAACAATTTAGAAATACGTGAATGCGCTGCTAAGTTTCTAGGTGAAGTAGGCGATGAAAAAGCTGTAGAACCTCTTATTCGTACACTGGCCTCAGATAGTCAGAATATGAAATATATAGCCGTAAGCTCTCTAGGTCAGATAGGTTCTGAACTAGCTTTAACGCCACTTATAGAACTTCTAGAAGAACCAGACGAGAATATAAGGTATATGACGGTTGAGGCTTTGGGTCATATTGGCTCAAACAACGCACTGGATCCTCTACTCCAAATGGTGCCTATGGCTGATCGCGATATGCGTTATGTTATAGCGCGCTCTTTCGGATTAATTGGTGATACGCGTGCAAAAAATGTACTTACTAGATTTTTAGGAGATGAAGATTGCGACGTAGTTCGTGAAGCAGCGCGAAGTCTGGGGCGTATCGGAGAAGAAACAGCAGTTGGTCCTTTGCTTCAGAAAATCCAAGAAGTTGATTCTGAGACACAACGAGTTATTGTGAAAGCCTTAGGAGAAATTGGACACATTCAAGCCGTACTCACTCTTCTTGAAATGCTTCCTAGCAAAGATGAATCTCTCAACAAAGAAATTGTCATTGCACTGGGTAAAATACGAGATGAACGTGCTATTAAACATATTAAAGACTTAGTTTTAGAAGGGCCACTGGATCTTCAAATTGAATGTTTTAAGGCTTTGGGAGATATAGGCTCTGAAGAGTCGCTAGATATTTTGTTTTTAATGTTAGACGAGGGTGATAGAGCGCTTCGCTATCCAATTGCTTAGGCTCTTGGTAAGATCGGAAGTGAAAAAGGACTAGAAGCTCTCTACAAGTTAATGCTAGACGGCGATTTAGCCGTTCGTCAGGAAACTGTAAGTGCAATTGGAGATATTGTCTCACCAGACAGCGTCAGCCAATTAGTCAAATTGAATCATGACCCAGACAAAGTAGTCAGAGCAAACGTAGCTGAATCGCTGGGAAAAATTGGAACTGAAGACTGTATTGTTCCTCTGATCGAATTTATGGAGGATCCAGAAGAGTCTGTCTCTGATAAAGCAGTCTGGGGACTTCTAGAAATTGGAAAATCTGTTGTACCTCATGTTGTCGATGTTCTATTTTCAGTACCGGAGGCCTATAAAATCAAATTAGTTTATGTTCTGGGTAGAACTGGAGACGTACGTGGAGTAAATCATCTTCTTCGTCTATTAGATCAAAGTAATGATGAACTAAAAGATAAAATTTGTGACGCTCTAGTTGAAGTTGATCACAGGCTAATGAAAGAACAGCCCATCGCTAGTATTCTCAAGACAGGTTATGCTTGGTTAAGGTTTTCTGTCTCCAAAGCCCTAGGAAGAGCAGGTGACGCTCGGAGTATAAATATAGTTCTTGATATGATTGAAAATACATTTGATCTAAAGGATCGAGAGTATCTAAATTGTTTCCCAGATCCAAGTATCGATCAAGTTTCTACGGAAGTCCTCTCTGCGATTCAAAGAAGTGCCTCTGAGATAATGGGACAATTAGATTTTCAAGGACGAGTTACTGCCGTTCTTGAAGCAATGCTGCGATGCTCTCCAGAAAACATGAATTGGTATATACATGCTTTGGGCTCTATCAATAATAAAAACTCTGTAAATGCATTAATTGAACTTCTGAAAAAATCTGATGTGAAAATTAACCCCGTAGTAATTGCTGAGGCACTGAGCCGCTACAAGGGCCAAGATTTGCTTGAGATGCTTCTTCAGGCTGTTAATACCGCTAATCCCATTGTAAGAATTAGAGTAGTGGTAGTATTAGGTTTCTTAGAGGATGTGCGAGCCATTGGAAAACTAACGGCTTTAGTTAGTGACATGGATGAAGAAGTACGCTTCGAAAGTATATGTGCTTTAGATCGGATTGGATCCGTAGATGCTATTTCGGCTTTGAGCCAGTCATTGAAAGATGTATCTGACAGAAATAGACAAAGAGCCGTACAGGTACTGTCTAAATTTGTGAATGATGAATCACTACATACTCTAGGTCAGGCCCTGCAAGATCGCTCCGATTCAGTACGAATTGAAGCTGCTCGAGTCCTTTCCAGAATAAAAGATACCCGAGTAGTACAGGTCCTAGTATCAGCCATTCATGATTCAAGTGTAGAAGTTCGACAAATGGTAATTGAATCAATTGGACAAGTCGGTGATAAAAAAGCAGCGGATGCCGTGATTGAAATGCTCGAAGATAATGACAGCAGAGTGCGCCAAGTTGCAATTAGAGCATTAGGTCGATTGAAATCGATGAATTCGGTTGTACCTTTATTACAGGTTATGAGCGATGAAAATCTGTGGGTAAAAAATGATGCAATTGATGTACTCAAAGCATTCGAGTCACAGGCATATCCTCAACTATTAGATGCCTTAAATCATGAACAAGAGGAAGTTCAAGAAAACTGTATTGAAGTGCTTAGCCAAATTGATGACCGAAAGTTAATGAATCGTTTGATACATACCTTGTCTAGTCGCTTTAAATTAATGAGAGCCAATGCCGCAGCGGTATTAGGACTAATTGGTGATAAAAATTCAGTGATTCCGCTTGTTCAACTATTAGAAGATCGGGATTATGAAGTCCGTCAAAAAGCAGCAATTGCACTAGGTAAAATCGCAGATTTAGGAGCAACAATGTCCTTGAAAGAAGCTCTAAAAGATTCTAATAAGGAAGTTAGACAATCCGCTCGTTGGTCACTTGATAAAATTCGTGAGAAATCTGGCGTTTTCTAAATCTATAGCATTGTGATCCAAGGTTTACTTCATAATCGGTTTCCATTCTGTCGTTTCGGAAAACCTGATGGTAAATCCATTGTATTAATACCGGGTCTTACGGACGCATTTAGGGATGCTCAACAGGGTTCGAAAATGCTCTCAAGGCAGTTTTCTCAATTAGCTGAATTCTTTTCAATTACAGTTATATCGAGACCATTAGACTGCAGTAATTCACTTTCACAGATGGCTGATGAATTGTGGCACGTATTAAGTCACTACAATACTAAGAAAATTAATCTTATTGGCATAAGTATGGGTGGAATGCTGTGTCAGCATTTAATCAAACAGTATCCAAAACAGTTTGCTAGTTTAAGCCTCGTTGTAACTGGTTTAATGCAGGATCATAATGGCAAAAAAAGATTGAGACGCTGGAGAGATTTAGCTAGCGAAAAAAATTGGAAGACACTTCAAGATGAAACTCTAAATGTTATTTATGGTGAAAAATCTCAGACTACTAATAAATCAATAACATTGCGAATCACTCCACCTCGATCTCAAGAACATTTTATAAGCTGTGTTGAGGCATGTTTAAATCATAATTTAAGTGAATCTCTCAGTCCAAAATTAATAGATAAGGTTTTAATCTTAGGTGGAGAACTTGATCCTTTATATCCACCTGATGCAACTATGAGACTTGCTGCAGAATTCGATCAAACGGCTCAGATTTTGAGCGAATGTTCTCATGGAATTGTTGGCTTAACAGCTAAAAAAGTTCAATCTAACATCCTTCAATTCTTACAAACATAATCAGAATTCACAAAATCTAATTATAAAAAAAGCCCAGATCCGAAGATCTGGACTTCTATGAAAGTGAGCGAACGTTTCTACTTCATGGCGTTCATCAAAAATTGGATCTGTTGCTTCAGTTCCTCAATCAGTAATTGCTGCTTCAAATGCTGCTTCTCTAGTGCTTCAACACGTTCGTCACGTTTCTTTGAATCTCCATCTAAATTAGATCCGAGATTTATATATACTTTGCCATTAGCCAGTAAGAACCCTAAGGTCTTACCATCTAAAGTTTTGACAATGTTATTTTCAATATTAACTTGATCTTTATTAAATTCTAGCTGACCCATCAAGCCCACCAGAATATTAGTACTTTTATCAGCCCAACCATTACCAACAACTCCAGGGTTAGTTGAGACAACACCCAGCAACTGGTCTCCCGTCTGATATACACGAACCTTTCCTGTTGCTGGATTTAATCCAACCAAATCACCTGCTGTTGCATCATCTTCTTTCTCAAAGTATTCCGCATAGTCAGCTCCCTGTAGAGTACTATTATTGGCATATATAGTACCTTCGGTGTCATTATCGGAATTACATTGAGCATTTGAACCAACACATAATCCTCCGCCTGTTACTTGAAGTCTCATTTCAGGTGAGTTAGTACCAAATCCAGAATCACCTTCAACGAT